>PFPP01000029.1:157-2595 GCA_002793115.1 Candidatus Kaiserbacteria bacterium CG_4_10_14_0_2_um_filter_50_16 | reverse complement strand
AGAGGCCATAATTCCGTGAACTTTCCTCTTCTATCTTCTCATGCTCTTCTTGATACCGAACATATCGCCTAATTTTTTCTTCATCAATTCCTACTGTAGTAACGCAATATCCCCTACTCCAGAAATGATTCCCCCAATATGGTTTTTTCTTTAATACCTGCATTTGCTTGAAAACCGCAATAGCGGTTTTCCCTTTTAATATCCCCATCATCTCGGATATCGCTAATCTCGGGGGTATCGTTACGATCATGTGTACATGATCTTTTCTAATATTTAACTCCAGTATCTCAGCCTGTTTCCATTCACATATTGCCCGTATCTTATGCTCTATTAACCTTGCCACAACGCCTTCAAGTATTTGAAACCTATATTTTGGTGTCCATACAATGTGATAGCTACACTGGTAGACAACATGCGCTGCTTTTTTCCACTTTGCCATTTTACTATCATACGCTTTTCTAAAGGCATAGCCAATCAGAACATGACCACCGCCAAAGGCGGTGGTTTTCTAAGTCTTGAGTCCCCACTAAAAACCACGAATTTTAATCCCCCCAATTCATCCTGGGGAGACATTTTTTCTCAGGTGACTTTACCGTGCAAGTTTTTTTTGCGACTGACTCACTCACCTCCCAGCATCCATCTCAGGGTTTCCTTTGTTCCGTGGCTACCTGTGGATACCCAATAACGCCGTTTCTGGTTCAACATTGCACACATCGGCATAGTCTACCGAAATTTATCCCGATCGCCGTTGTCAGAGCGAATAGCTGAGCCTTGAATAAGCTACGCACTCTAAGCTTTCCGCTTTCGGTTCGGCGGCTGAATTCCCGCATCGTCGCCTCGACGTTTGCCCGTAGCCCCTGTCTCTCGACCGGCAGATTCTGTATATTCCGCTGTCGTTTCTGCCTCAGTGCATCCTGGTCATCGAAGTAGATGACGCGACTGGATCGTCGTTCCACCGAAGAACAGACGTCGCGCAGGGGGCAGGTTGCGCACACCTTCCCGCTCATGATCGCTTTCCACCGTTTTCTGGTCTGGCGTACTTCGCCGGACTGAAACGGACAATGTACTTCGTATGAACCATCTTCGCACTTCGTGATCGCAATATCGACGGCGCTCTCTCGCCCTCTGATAGCAGTCTGGACCTGCTCGATTTCCAGATTCTTTAGTTTCTCGTCGTTCTCTTCGCTTCCGTAGCCGCCGTCGGTATAGAGCAAGCTCAGGTCGGGGGTCTTTTCCTTTATGCCATCCAGCCGGTCGTACAGCTCATCGCTGTCGTCGCGATTGTTCGCCGTTACATGGATGTCCGTTATCAGCTGGACCTCGTTTTCCGGATTGCAGGTCTCGGTGGCCGTCAGGATGTGTCCGCGATAACCGACTCCGCGCTTTTTCCGGTAGGTCGCGTCTTCGTCGTCGGGAGACTGCAGACATCCTGAATGGAGTTCTTCCGATGGTTTGACCGAGATCGTTTCGCCCGTCGTCGTGAAGTGCTCTTCAAAAACCCGGGAGAAAATACGCGCGATGTCTGTTTCGCCATATGTCGTTGCTACTGTTTCGCGAAGGGCCCTGTAGACCCCAGCCAGTTGTTCGAGTTCACTGCCAAGGTTGGCGTGTTCTACCTTGTAGACGTACTGGCCTGAAGTCTTTCCTGAGTACGGTGCAAATATGGATTCAAAGCGCTCCTTGTCTTCATCAGAGAAGACCCGGTACACGCGGTGCAGAACCTCGAGCAGTAGTTGAATCCGGCTGTATGAACGGATATTTGATTCGACCTGGAGCGAGTCGCAGCGCTGTATGTCGGTCTTTATTGCAAGGGTTGCCAGTTGTTCGGCAGTAAGTCCGTCAAAGATCTGCTCGATGAGGTTCATACCCGTCGAGACCGAATAGTCCAGAAGCCGTTTCTGAAAATTGAACAGGGTCGCTTCGCAGAAGGGAACCTCATCAAGGCTCGTAAGCCCGATGGCCTTGCGCGTCAGAAGGTCGAACCGAACCTGGCGCATCAGGAACTCATAGGACCATCGCCCCGTACTCTGAAGTATAAGGGCGCTTACCATACTGTTGATGGGGGCGTTCGGCCGGCTCTTTTCGTCGGAATAGAGAGGCGCAAAAACTTTCTCGTCTATCCGCTTGAAGACCAGTTCGTAAAACCACCGCTCCCTTGACTCGAGGAACGCGCTTTTTTGCGACGGGCTCAAAAGCTCGTCTACCGCAAAAAATGTACCCTGCAGGTGTGCATCGTTTTTCCGGAACATGGGAAATTCTAACACAGCTGCCAAGAGAAGTAAATTCCTGAAATCGCTACCTTTTTAGAGTGGACTCAAGTATGGTAGTAAGATTGTCTCCTGTCCATTACTCTACTTTGTAATGAATACGTATATGTCAATGAAGCTTTTTCAAAATGCAGACGCATTTTAAAAAAGCTTCATTGACATGCGCAGATT
>PFPP01000029.1:0-147 GCA_002793115.1 Candidatus Kaiserbacteria bacterium CG_4_10_14_0_2_um_filter_50_16 | reverse complement strand
TCTTGCTATTTTCTAGAAATGCGTCGCCAGTATTCTGGGGCAACTGCAAAGCAAATTTCAAAAATAATCGATTTTTGAAATTGACTCTTATGGTTATATATGCAATCGAGGAGTTCTGCCATGTCTAGTAGGGATGATGACGACTGT
>PFPP01000003.1 GCA_002793115.1 Candidatus Kaiserbacteria bacterium CG_4_10_14_0_2_um_filter_50_16 | reverse complement strand
GAGAGACATTAAGCGTGCACGGTGGATGCCTTGGCCTAGGACGGCTAAGAAGGACGCGACTAACCTGCGAAAAGCTTCGGGGAGGCGGTTTGTAGCCTTTGATCCGGAGATATCCGAATGAGGAAACTCATCCTGTTTTTAACGGGATATCACGACGGTAACACGTCGGGAAGCGAACCCGGGGAAGTGAAACATCTCAGTACCCGGAGGAAAAGAGAACAATATGAGTTGCGTTCCGTCCTGACGAAATTTATTTCGAACGGATGGAACGCAACTCTCGTGATTCCCCTAGTAGCGGCGAGCGAAAAGGGGGAAGCCCAAACTGGGACCTGAATTTAAGGTTCGACCTTAATGAATAATTCACAAGGTCGAACCTTGGCTTCAGGTTCCAGGGTTGTAAGATGTGAACACCCAATTTATTGGAAAAGAGTTACAAAATGTCTGTATAGCGGAAGCTGCTGGGAAGCAGCGCCCCAGAGGGTAATGGCCCCGTACGCGAAATACATGATGACTCTTGTTTATATTCTTGAGTAACTCGAGACACGAATAGCTCGAGTGAATCTGCCGGAACTAACCGGTAAGGCTGAATACGTCCTATGACCGATAGTGAACTAGTACCGTGAGGGAAAGGTGAAAAGAACCCCGAGAGGGGAATGAAATAGACCTGAAACCGTGTACGTACAAGGGGTCGGAGTGGATTCCCGCAAGGGTTTACCATGACGGCATGCCTATTGAAGAATGAGCCGGCGAGTGTATATATCTTGCATAGCTAAGCCCTTCCGGGGCGGAGCTTCAGGGAAACCGAGCGTGAATAGCGCTACAAGTAGGATATATACGACCCGAAGCCAGATGAGCTTGCCATGAGCAGGGTGAAGTCCGTCGAAAGACGAATGGAGGCCCGAACCCGTAGGTCGTTCAACGCCTTGGGATGACTTGTGGTAAGGAGTGAAAAGCTAATCGAATCTGGGAATAGCTGGTTCTCTCCGAAACAGCTTTTGGGCTGGCGTTGCGAAAGGTGTGCATGGGGGTAGAGCACTGGAAGGGACCAACAGGGAGAAATCTCGTGGTTCCTATCAAACTCCGAATACCATGCGCTCGCGCAGCAGTTAGAAGGTGGGGGCGAAGCTCCATCGATCGAGAGGGGAAGAGCCCTGATCGCCAATTAAGGCCCCAAAATCGACATTCAGTACATCAACAAGGAAGTGAGGGTCCACTGACAGTGAGGATGTTGGCTTAGAAGCAGCCACCATTTAAAGAAAGCGTAACAGCTCACTCATCGAGGATCCTTGCGCCAAAGATGATCGGGGTTAAATGTCGTGCCGAAATTGCGGGTTCCGGAACATCAGTTTGGATTTAAAGGTCTGACTTTTTTGAATTCTTAAAGTAAGACTTTGGAATTCAATCCAAACTGATGTTCCGGAGCGGTAGGAGAGCGTTCCGTTCGCGCTGAAGCTTAAGGGGTAACCCAAGGTGGAGCGTACGGAAGTGAGAATGCCGGTACAAGTAACCACAATGCAGGTGAGAACCCTGCACGTCGAAAGACCAAGGTTTCCTCAGCTATGGTGATCAACTGAGGGTTAGTCGGGCCTAAGGGGATGGCGAAAGCCGCACCCGATGGACACACGGTCAATATTCCGTGACCGTTTTTAGAGGCTATGGAGTGACGAACTGCTGTATGCACTGCCGGTTATTGGATTCCGGTTGTTGGTATGAGGGCGCGCGTTAGGCAAATCCGGCGCGCACTATCCCAAGTACTGACACAATTTCCTCCTACGGGGGGAGAAAGAGCGCACAGCGCGGTTTCAAGAAAATCTTCTACGCACCAACTCTAAAGACGACCGTACCGCACACCGACACAGGTGGTCAGGTCGAGAAGACTAAGACGAACGAGTAAGATGTCCTCAAGGAACTCGGCAAAAAAGCGGCCGTAAGTTAGCGATAAGGCCTTCCCTCACCACTTTTGATGCTCAAAAGTGGCGAGGGACGCAGTGAAAGTTTTTCTGGCAACTGTTTACCAAAAACACAGCTCCCTGCAAACTCGTAAGAGGAAGTATAGGGGGTGACACCTGACCAATGCCGAAAGGTTAACCACGGTGGGTTCTTTATAGCAATATAAAGAGCTGGACTGTGTAAGCCCCGGTGAATGTCGGCGATAACTAT
>PFPP01000028.1:3002-3987 GCA_002793115.1 Candidatus Kaiserbacteria bacterium CG_4_10_14_0_2_um_filter_50_16 | reverse complement strand
ACGTGGTCATGGTGGTATCGATGTAGCCCCCGTTGATGAGCCATTCGAGCTGGCGCATGTTCTCGTTGAACTTATCGGCTATCACTTGGGGGCTATCTGCATAGACCGCCATCAGGAACTTAATGCCAGCCATCTACTTAATTCCTTTCGGTGCGAGCACCGGCATTATGCCCTGCAGCTCGTCTATATTATCCGTTGTCGTTACGCGCAGCGCGACGTTTTGGCCGCGTATGCGCTTTAAGCGTATTTTCTTGCTCACCTGATTGCCCACCGCAAACGGGATCGCGGCGGTATTGGTGAGGTATTTCTCCGCTGTCTGGTCGCTCGTTCCATAGACGTCGAGATCGAAGTTGCGCTTGGGATCGGCGATTAGGTGCAACGATTTCATCTTGAGTCCTCTAGCCTCAAACTGTACCGGCCCGATGACAAACTCGGTAGTAAACGCTGCGCCTAAGTCAGTGCTCACGGTGTCGTCGAGCTTGATGAGGGTGCCGGCATTTGCCAAAGCGGTCTTGCCGCCAAGGTAAAGCGTGTCCTCTTTCATAAACTGGCTGAATACGGCTGCGGCTGTTATTGCATAGGCGAACACGTAGAGGTACCACTGCCCTTCGGTCACGTCATAGACGTAGGCGCGGCTCTCCCCGGTCGCGGCTGCACCGGTATTGATGTCGTCGACGAGCAGATAATCGCCCTCGGTTTGTTCAGTGTCGGAGGTAATTCGCATATAGCGCACTAGATTGCGGTCAGCATCGGCGATAGCTGAAATAGGCCAGGTAATCTGCGTCCAAACGCCTGCGGCAAGGCTTATCTGGTAGGATTGCTCATCCCCTGCGGATTCGCCGAACGATACAGTGTAGTCGCCGGTTGCGCTGCTTTTTAGCCACTTAACCAGGTCGTCGTAGACCGAGAGGTCGAGTTCGCTGCCTACCCCGAAATCGCGTTCGATATAATGCCCCGCCGGTACACTGCCGCATCGGATTGCATC
>PFPP01000028.1:2813-2955 GCA_002793115.1 Candidatus Kaiserbacteria bacterium CG_4_10_14_0_2_um_filter_50_16 | reverse complement strand
GCAGATAGCGGATAGCATCTTTACTGCCTGCTGGTATGGTTGAAATATCCCAGGTGATTGTTTCCCAGGTGCCGACTCCCGTTGTGAAGTCTTTCGTCTGCTCGGTCGCTGCCGCTTCGCCCATACCAAAGCGAAGGTCAAC
>PFPP01000028.1:2446-2619 GCA_002793115.1 Candidatus Kaiserbacteria bacterium CG_4_10_14_0_2_um_filter_50_16 | reverse complement strand
CCGTTTCCATCATTTCGACTTCGCGGATAGAGGTAACGTTATCCCCCCACGACGCGGTTATGTTTATTTTGTAAAATCTATAGGCAGTTGTGTTAGCAAACGTCCACTCTTGCCAGTCGAAAGTAGCGTCCGCCTCCACGACAGTGAGAAGCGTCGTGTAACTAGAATTATTA
>PFPP01000028.1:1486-2137 GCA_002793115.1 Candidatus Kaiserbacteria bacterium CG_4_10_14_0_2_um_filter_50_16 | reverse complement strand
ATTGCCCCGGTCCCGGTCTTTTTGTCTGTGGTCTCTTGGGATACGGTTAGATACTCAGTGTCACTACTCCCCCACAACGCGCTGTTGTCGCAGTTATCGAGTACCTCCAAGGGCAAATCGGTGAAGATCAACCAAAACTGGTTGCCGAACACCTTAGAAAACGCTTTTGCAAAGTTCTCATCGGCCAGCAGCTCGTCGATGGGTTGGCTTATCCAGACACCCTGCGTGCCGCTATAAAGGTATATCTTCTTGTCCGAGCCTACCCACAGGATGGCGTTACCGGCTTTGCCCGAGAGGTCGGTACCGTAGCCGCCGATCGATTCTCCGTCCATTATCTCGAAGTTCGTTTCGTCGGCCCCATAAATGCGTTTATACCCACGGGTAGTGAGCGCAAAGGAGTGGCTACCGTAGGGAATAACGTCGAGGACCGGAGTGCCCGATGATCCACCGACGTTGAGGTTGTAGTCGGCCGGCCACACGTCTTTTGAGATATCGAGGTTGTCGTCATAGCCGCAGTACCAGAGAAGGTGCGGGTTTTCGCTCTCCGGGTCCCAGCCGAATATGCGAAAGTTCCACTCGGCAAAGCGCGACATATCGGGAGGTGAGCCGCCTAAATCCGCTAAGCAGAAATGGCTCGTAATCACAACGGTC
>PFPP01000028.1:0-1472 GCA_002793115.1 Candidatus Kaiserbacteria bacterium CG_4_10_14_0_2_um_filter_50_16 | reverse complement strand
GAGCGCTGTGGTGCCAAACGTAAACGCGGAATCGCTCTTAGTGGCGGTGACGGTGATAACACGCTCGTGCGCATCGGCCACGGCGGGCAATCCGGCCTCGGCGAGCGCTGCGGTATCGTAGCCGGTTGCATTGTCGGTCGCCTCAACGACATCGAACGTGCCGTCTGCACCGATATCGAATCTAACAGCGCCATATTTGCCCTGCGGGACGACATCGTTACCCGGTGCCGTGCCTACTGCATCAGCCGCTTTTGTATACTTTGCGGACGTTATATAGAAGTCGAAGGCGGCATTAGCGACATTGGCGGCGGTAGAGCCGACAGCGCCTGCCGGTGAGGTCAGGATGCCGTTGGTTAGAACCGATGTGTCAAGGGCGAGCATTTGCTCCCCGTTGCCCATCACAATGAACTGCTGCCAGCGGCAACTGTGAAGGATTCTCGAGATGAGGTCGCTTTTAAGCGTCACCCAATCACCCGATATTCCGGGTCTCAAGCGCAGATTAGCGCCTTCCCCTAAGAGCAGGTGCGCGTTGTTCGCATGTGCCCCGGCGTGCAGGCTCTCTATCTTCGTGCAGCTCGCAGGACCGGGCAGCTCCGAGCTTCCCGGCCTGCTTTTAAGCGAACCGTTTTGCGTTATGAAGTTTTCGCCGCCGCTTGGGCTGCCAAGCTCGCGTGTATGGTTGGCGTTGATGCCGCCGAACCTGACTACTTCCAGTGGTGTTTTAACCATTGTTCCCCCGGTAGTTATCGGTAGACTCGCGGTATTACGGTGTGCGGACGTGCTTTTTCCTTTGAGCGCTCGATGCGAAGCTTCTCCTGGTCAACTGCAAAGTAGCCCATAAAGCGGTCGGCTTCGTTAAATTCCTCGTCGTCCTCTTTGATTTTGGCTATGGCGAAGTTGGCGAACGCAGGGTAATAGCGCTTGCGGATCTGCGCTACCGGCACATCGGCATCGAGCGTCATATCATCGACGTATTTGTGGCCCCTGAACTCGACGACCGCCGTTTCTTTGTTTTCAGGGTACAGCCCGAACTTCTCACCGTCTTTGTAGTAACTGGTGGGCTGACCGGTGTCGTCGTCGATCTCGTTGATGCTGATAGGCGTGAGTATGTTTTCGCCTTTGTCGACCGTTTCCCCGTTATAGGTCAAGAGCTTTACCTGCTCTATCTCGAACATCCCGGACGGAAACGACGCGAGAACCCCAGCCGTGACGCTCACCTGTTCAACAGCAGAAGCAATCGGGATTTGCGCGACACCGGCCAGCTCTTGGTAGGCTTGGTTCAAGAACTCTTTTATAAGCGTGGTATCGTCTTCGCCGGTGCGGTTGCTGACGTGGGTTACCATTTCGCCGAAATTATCCATGGGTTAGCTCCTTACCGGCTTTGATTTGATTGTTAAGATGAGTGTATCTAGGTTCATCTTTCTCTCCCTAAGCCAGCCTTATGTGGACATAATCATACATTCCCCCCCGCA
>PFPP01000049.1 GCA_002793115.1 Candidatus Kaiserbacteria bacterium CG_4_10_14_0_2_um_filter_50_16 | reverse complement strand
CTTGTTGTTTTGAAAAGAATTGGGTAAAATATCCACCAAGGAAGTGCACGGAAAACGCCGGAATCAATCAAAAACCCGTGCACTATGGGAGCCATGTACAAGAAGAATTCAAGAGTCCAATGCGAGTTTGCGCCGTTTGATCTGGGTTTCAATGGACGACTTAGAAAAGATAATCGATGGGTTATTAAAGCGTCACTCATTCCATGGGATTCATTCGAACCTGAGTATGCGAAATTATTTCCATCCGAAGAAGGCAGGCCAGCCTTTCCATTTCGTGTTGCACTCGGGGCATTGATCATAAAAGAAGAACTTGGAATCTCGGACGATGAAACGGTATTACAGATTCAGGAAAATCCCTACTTGCAATATTTTCTGGGATTTACCTCATATCAGACCCAAGTACCATTTGATGGTTCGACTCTCGTCTATTTCCGCAAACGATTGAACTGGACAGGACTTGCTGCTATAAATGAATTGCTCATCAAAAATGTGAAAGCGGTACAAGACGAGCATACACCCAAAGGTGGTTCGCCCCTAAAACCTGCGAACAGCAATGTGGAATCAGAGCGTGACGAAGAGCATGCTGGAGTTCTTAAAATAGATGCGAGTTGTACGCCTGCTGACATCCGGTATCCGCTTGACTTGAGCCTGCTTGATGAGGCTAGACGTGATACGGAGAAGATAATAGACATCCTGTTTCCTCATTGCAAAGCAATGACCAGGAAACCGAGGACATATCGCATACAGGCAAGGCAAAAGTTTCTGGCGGTCATAAGGAAGCGAAAGAAGTCATCAAGGGAAATCAGAAAAGCAATAGGGAAACAACTCCGGTATATTCGTCGTAATCTCTTGTCAATAAAGGAAATGCTTCCATCCGATTATTCTGGAACAGAAATAACTGACAGTCCACTGAAGTTCCTTTCGAAGGAACAATATAGAAACCTTCTGGTAGTAAACGAGCTGTATCGGCAACAGAAGGAAATGTTTGATAACAAGACACATCAGGTAGCTGGCCGGATAGTGAGCATACGGCAACCGCATGTCCGACCTATTGTCAGGGGAAAGGCAAGGGCTAACGTCGAGTTCGGCGCAAAGGTTTCGATGAGTGTCATAGAGCATTTTGTTTACGTGGACCGTATTTCGTTTGATGCCTACAATGAAGGCGGCGATTTACCAGCACAGGTTGAGGCATACAAAAAGCGGACAGGAAAATATCCTGAATCCCTGCTGGCAGATAAAATATATCGGAACCGTGAGAATTACCGATTTTGCCATGATCTGGGAATTCACCTGGCAGGGCCAAAACTCGGTCGTCCATATCAAGAAGGTACTTTGAAGTCCCGAATCCGGAAAAAGACACAACGACAGGATGAAATAGAACGAGTTGAGGTTGAAGGCAAATTCGGTGTATTGAAACGACGATTTACCTGGGACCTAATCAAGGCCAGGTTGGTGGATACAAGCGAGGCATGGATATTGATCGCAATAATCGTAGCCAATCTAAATCAGGGATATCGGTATGTGCTCCCGGGGCTGTTGTTATTTTTTGTGCTGTTTCTGGTTCTCACAAGAGTAAAGCTGTTGAGAGTAGTACAGTCCCCAGTTTTCAGCAAAGAGTTGAGTTTTGTGTAACATAACTGAATTTGGTGATTGTTCAGCAGGCCTTATGTACTCAACTGGATTTCCTTCGATCTCCTGTCACTCATGCTCCCATTCTACCTCTTGTACTGGCTGGGACAGGGAGACATGCTGGCCAAGGTCGACTTGTTTGGCATACGGATGGTTCCAGAAACCGCGACCTTCGGCTTGCTGTTGATCAGCGCCACGCTGACCTTGCCGCTATGGAACATTGTCGCCCAAAAAGTTTCAAAGCGCTTTGCCTATATACTTGGCATGAG
>PFPP01000005.1 GCA_002793115.1 Candidatus Kaiserbacteria bacterium CG_4_10_14_0_2_um_filter_50_16 | reverse complement strand
TTTTAAAATCAGGTCTTATCGCCCACAGGGCGCGTGCCGAGGCGCTTTGCGCCGAGGCAACAAACGCCGAACATACAATTTGGCTCCGGGAGCAGGACTCGAACCTGCAACCAACGCCTTAACAGGGCGCTGCTCTACCATTGAGCTATCCCGGAATCTTCTGGCCCTCGCTATCGTATCAAGGGCGTGTGTGTATTCTAGCCGAAGTTTTTAGAAACGCCACATGTTATACTAAATGGACCGATGTATATAAAAGTATTCGTCACGCCGGGCGCCAAGCACGAACGCGTTGAGGAAAAGGGCGAGACGCTCGCAATCTCTGTTCGAGAGCCGGCGAGCGGAAACCGCGCGAATAATCGCGTACGTGAGATAATCGCAGGGCGGCAGAGGGTATCGTTCGGGAAAGTACGCATACTGACAGGGCACCGTTCTCGAGATAAAATGATAAGCATTACCGATTAACTTCTTCGCTATGAATATCATTATCAAGGCCACGAAGTATAAACTCTCGCCGGAGACGGAAGCACTTATCGAGAAAAAACTCGCCGCGCCGCTACGACTTCTCGGGGAAGCAGGGGATACTGCGTTGCTAGAAATAGAGATAAAAGAAGCGCCGCCAGAAGGGCGTTCATCGGAGCCATGTCGTATTGTCGCGCGGCTTATCATACATGACAAGGTGTTCCGTGCCGAAGCGGTAAAGCCGACTCCCGAGAGTGCGGCGGACAGGGTTCGCGGCGAACTCGAGGCCGAGATTCGGCGAGAGCGCGGGCGAACACGACGACTCCTTAAACGTGGAAATGCGGCTCTCAAGCGTATGTTGCGTTTCGGCCGCTAATACGCCATTTCCCGCTTACCCTCTGGGATGACACGCAGGACGCGGAATTCGTCCACCGGCTTGCGGACGAATTCCGCGCTCGTGATCTTCATACGTTTCCCATTTTTATAAAAATACGTACCGATAGTATCGGCATACGCACGATACTTTTTCCAATTCACTTCAGCAGGGGCATCAAGCGAGAGAAGCCCATCTTCTTTCGTAAGTTTCTGCGTGTATGAAGAGAGCGAAGCGTCTTGCGGGATTGGCACAATATTTCCCGCCAGATATGCAGGGAGTGTATCGACAAGCAGGCTTGCTCCTATCTCGATAAGTCGTGGGCGCAGTTCGCGCGCAGTCTCATCAGGTGCGATTGTCGTCGTTTCTTGGGCTATGATGTCGCCGGCGTCAAGTGTCTTTATCATCTTCTGAATAGTGACACCGGTTTCCGCATCGCCCGCGAGAAGCGCGGACTCAAGCGGCGTCGCGCCGCGACATTTCGGCAGAATGGAATAGTGAACGTTCAGCACGCCTTTAGGAAATGAATCAATAAGCGCTTCAGGAAACAGTTTTCCATACGCAACGACGATGGCATAGTCGCACCCGAGAGCGCTTATGATAGCAACCGTTTTAGCATCTAGCTTTTCGGGAGTGATAACGGAGATACCGTGCGCGAGCGCACACACTTTCGTCTCAGACGGCGCAAGCGCGAGACCGCGCCCTTTTGGCGCATCCGGCGCAGTCACGACGATGGAGGGAACTAATTCGCGTTCGATAAGGATTGCGAGCGTATCGCTTGCGGATTGTGGTGTGCCGAAAAATGCAAAAGGATGATTGTAGTGAAAGATGTTTATGAGGTGTTCGGCACGATCGGTGAAGAGAATGCCATTTAGGTGGTCGATCTCATGTTCGAATATCTGCGCCATGAGGCCGCCTGCGCCGCGCATGATGTGCGACCCGTCGATACCGCGCGCTTTTATAGTTACTTGTTCATGGCGATTGGTTGTGCCATACATGCCGTGTACCGAAAGGCATCCTTCATCTGCTTTTGCTTTCTTACGCGAAGTCTTTACGATTTCAGGATTGATATACACCTCGACTTCCGCCCGTGGCGGTTCGACCGCCAAGTTAGACTTGGCGGTCGAACCGCCAAGTTGGCCGTTGGAAGGCGGGTGCAGTGTGCGATCTTTTCGTACGATAAAGAGACGATACTGGACACCGACTTGTGGCGCGGCGATAGCCACGCCCTCCGGATAATAATCAAGTGCTTCTGCCATATCGCTAATCAGGCGCGAAAGTTCCGCAGAGCCAAACAACTCTTCCGGCACTGGCTTAGCGATTTCCCGCAATATCGGTGTTCCATCTTGAACGATTTCTTTCATGTTGCGAACTATACCAAAAAATTAGCGCGACGGATGCTTCGTTGGATCTAATTCCCACCAGAACTTTTTACTGAAATTTTTTGCCTGACTGCAGACGCTTTTTAAATAATACAAATCTTGCGTCGGGATTTTTTCGAGTACCGTACCGAGATGCGCCATCGTCATCGGCGCGAGACCGTCCTGCTTACGGGAATAATTCAGGTGGCGCAGGAAGAAGCGCATCAGCTCGCCTCGCTCGGTCTGGCGCTTTCTTCCTTTCGCCGCCGCCGCCACTTTTTTCTCGAAGTCGGGAAGGATATCGCGAATCGATTTCATCGCGCTTAGTATACCTGTTCGCTGATATTTGCGCCGAGTTTCCTGAGCCGCTGAACGATGTCTTCGTAGCCGCGATTGATGCTGTATACGTTCCGGAGCGTCGAGCGACCTTCCGCGCCAAGCATAGCTACAACAAGCATCGCGCCGATGCGCAAAACGGTTGGGCAGACGATCTCGGCGGCCTTCAGCGCCGTTGGACCGGAGATGGAGATGCGGTGCGGGTCGTGCAGAAGCGTTTGCGCGCCGAGCCGGTCAAGTTCCGAATAGTAGATCGCCCGCTTATCGAATACCCAATCGTGAATGAGCGTCGTTCCATTTGCTTGTGTAGCTATGACTGCGAAGAAGGGAAGATTGTCCATATTAAGACCTGGGTATGGTCGCGCGTGTATCTTTTCTGGGAAAGCAACGAGTTTCGACGGCTCGATGTGAATATCAACAAGTTTCGTTATGCCATTTTCAGAAATGTGCGGATTCGTGAGTGAGAACAATAGCCCCATCTTTTCGAGAATGGCGAGCTCAATCTCGAGGAATTCGATAGGTGCGTTCGTGATAGTAAGCTTCGAACGAGTTACGATGGCGGTCGCAATAAAAAACATGCTGTCAATCGGATCTTCGGCGACACTGTAGGCGACGTCCGTATGAATATTCGCGACGCCGTGCACTGTAAGCGTCGTCGAACCGATGCCATCGATCGTTACCCCGAGCGCACGCAAGAAGCCGCACACTTCTTGCACCTGATAATTCGCTGAGGCATATTTAATAACGCTTTTTCCCGAAATGCGTGCGGCGGCGAAGAGCGCGGTCTCGGTCGCCGTATCGCTTGATTCGAAGAGAATCACTTCAGCCGGGCGGAGCACCGTGTGTTCGGCATGATAGCTTCCAGAGTGCGCCTTGACGGACACGCCGAATTTCTCGAGCGCAAAGAGGTGCGGCCGCACGGTTCGTGTCCCGAGCGTACAGCCACCGGATTGCGGCAAATCGAATTTTTTAAAAAGATGAACTAAGGGACCTATGAACATCAGAATACTGCGCGTCTTCATCGCCGACACGCGATCGATCGCGTCGAGAGAAATTTTTTCCGGCGGCATTATGATGACGCTCGTATCGCGCCATTCCGCGGATACGCCGATAGATCGGAGCACTTCAATGAGACGGTTGACCTCTTCGATTTTCGGCATATGCTCGAGCGTCGTGCGTCCATTATTGAGGAGAGAGGCGGCGAGAAGGGCGACTGCGCCATTCTTGGAGCGGCTCGTTTCGACGGAACCAGAAAGTTTTCTGCCGCCATCGACGATGAAATGTATTCCTTCTTCCATATGGGGCATCCTAGCATCTTTGCACGCGGGCGCCGAGAGCGATACTATATGCAGTATGTCCTTCTTTTCTCCCAAACTTGGCATTGATCTCGGGACCACGAACATTCTAGTATTCATACCCGGGAAGGGAGTCGTTATTAATGAGCCGTCGGTCGTCGCCGTCTGCAAAGTGCATGGGGAAAAGGGCGGTAACAAAATTCTAGCTATCGGTGCAGAAGCGAAACGGATGATCGGCCGTACGCCAGACGGCATCATCGCGTATCGCCCGATGAAGGACGGCGTTATCGCGGATTATCGCGTGACTGAAGCGATGCTTCACTATTTCATACGGAAAGCGCTCGGCAGGAATCCTTTCAAGCCGACAGTGCTCGTCTCGGTTCCCGCGGGAGTAACCTCGACCGAAAAACGCGCCGTTATCGAAGCGGCGATAAAAGCCGGCGCGAAGAATGCGTATGTGGTCAAGGAGCCCATCCTCGCCGCCATCGGCGCTGGCATTCCTATTCACGAACCGATGGGACGCATGGTCGTGGACATCGGTGGCGGCACGATAGATGTCGCAGTGATATCGCTCGGTGGCATCGTCGCCTCGACGAGTGTGAAATGCGCTGGCGATCGCCTCGATCGTGCGATCATCGACCATGTGAAAAAACAGCATAATCTCATAATCGGCGACAAGACCGCGGAAGAAGTGAAAATAAAAATTGGTGCCGCCGTGCCGATGAACGAGGAAATCTCTCTGTCAATCAAAGGGCGCGACATCGTGAGCGGTCTGCCGCGCACGATAGATATCTCGACGAATGATCTCGTGGCGGCGATGGCGCGCGAACTGCGCGAGATGACACAGGCGATACGCAAGGTGCTCCAAGACACTCCGCCCGAGCTCGCCGCAGACATCATCGATAACGGCATTATCCTCACCGGTGGATCCTCCCAGCTCCGCCAGATGCCCGAGCTTGTCTATCGCCGCACCGGCGTCGTCGCGAAGCTCGGGCAGGACCCGTACTACTGCGTCGCGCGCGGCACCGGCATCGCACTGAAGCATCTGCATACGTATCAGAAAAGCATATTGGCGAAGCAATGAATCACCACGCATTTGTCATAGAGGCGGAAGCAGAGGAGGGGATAGCGGTGGCGCAGGCGTGGGCGGAACGAGAGTTGGGGATGAAAGTTCGGAGTAATCCTGACATTGTTGTACTGTGCCACGGACTTTTCTCGGTTGAGGATGCGCGGCGGGTATCTGAACTCGCCGCGGGGGCGCCGTTCGCGGGTGAATATAAAGTGGTCATCATCGCTGCGAGCCGCGCCTTTCACGAAGCGCAGAACGTGCTCCTGAAGATTTTTGAAGAACCGCCTCCCGGCGTGTATCTTTTCCTCGTCCTACCGGCTTTGGGCGGACTATTGCCGACGTTGCGCTCGCGCGTTCAAGTTCTTGATTTGAATGAAGAATTTCCGAAACCCTTCATTTCGGAGGCAGCGGAGAATTTTTTGAAAGCAGGAAAAGAAAAACGAAGCGTACTCATTAAAAAGCTCACGAGTGGTACGGATGAAGAAGAACGGCGGAAGCTTCGCGATGAGGCGATCGCACTCGTGAATGGCATTGAAACGATCCTTCTTCGCCGCGGTCTCGAAAAACATGCGGCCGCCCTTTCAGACATCTCCATTCTTCGTGGCTATCTCTACGATCGTTCGGCGCCGGTACGCATGATTCTCGAACACCTTTCGCTCGTTATTCCCAAAGACCTGTCAACCGATAGGTAGGTTTGGTATAATATTTCAATGGCATACGATTTTTCAAAACTGAAAGTGAATATCAAAGAGACCGAGGAGTGGCTTACCCGCGAACTTTCTGGGGTCCGCACTGGTCGCGCGACGCCGACCTTGCTCGACTCGGTAATGCCAGAAGCATACGGCATACGCACGCCGCTTCGCGATCTCGCATCGGTTTCGATCGAAGATACGCGCACCTTACGCATTGTCCCGTGGGACCGGTCGATCGTGAAGGCGATAGAGAAGGGAATTACTGAAGCGGATCTCGGCGTCGGTATCGCGACCGATGACCAAGGAATGCGCGTCACCTTTCCCGAGCTCACGAGCGAGCGGCGCGAACAACTTTCGAAAATCGCCGGCGATAAAACCGAACAGGCGAAGGTCACTCTGCGTTCACACCGCACTGATGCGCTCAAGATGCTCGACGCCGCAGGAAAAGCGGGTGGCATGGGGAAGGACGAAGCCGCTCGCTTGAAGATAGAAATACAGAAACTTATAGATGCGGGAAACGAATCTCTTGCGAATATTCTAGATAAAAAAGAAACAGAGATCGCGCAATAATGAAATGAGTATTTTTATTTTTATCGTCGTTATCGTCTCGCTCATTGTGGTGCACGAGTTCGGGCATTTCGTCGCGGCGAAACTTTCAGGCATGCGCGTTGATGAATTCGGTCTCGGATATCCACCGCGCGCGGTGACCATCGCGAAAGTTGGCGGGACAACATATACGCTCAACTGGTTGCCCTTCGGCGGTTTTGTGAAGATTTACGGCGAAGACTCCTCGACGGATTCGACATGTTCACCGCAGGCAGAGCTCTGGATGCCAAACTCGTTTTCTTCGAAAACTCGTTTCGCGCAAGCGATGGTGTTGGTTGCCGGTATCGCGATGAATCTCTTCTTCGCCTACGTGCTTATTACCAGTGCGCTCATTATAGGTACGCCAAGAGCTCTCGGAGAGAACGAGCTCGCGACTGCTCGTAGCACAGAACTTATGGTGGCGAGCGTCCTTCCCAATACTCCCGCCGCTCTCGCCGGGCTACTCCCGGGCGATTTTATTATCAGCGCGAAGGATGCAGTCGAGCAATGGAATGCAGTCGATCCTCAAAGTTTCTCGGCATTTATTAACGCAAACCGTGGGAATGCAGTCACGCTCAATGTGAAGCATGATGGACACCTGGTATCCATCATGGCGACGCCGAAGGAAGGCATTGTAGCAACCGACCCTTTTCGTTTTGCACTCGGGGTCGAAGTTGCCACCGTCGGCGTCGTGCCGCTCTCGCTCGGCGAGGCGATTACGGAAGGTGCATCGCTCACCTGGGGCGCGATCCAGCTCACCGCAATCGGACTCTTGCATTTTTTCTATAGTGTCTTTACGCTTTCGGCGAACTTCTCGCAGGTGGCTGGGCCCATCGGCATCGCTGGTGTAGTTGGTTCCGCATCAGCACAGGGGTTTGGCAATCTTCTTTCGATTATGGCGATTATTTCTATCAACCTCGCGCTCATAAACCTCATTCCCATTCCCGCGCTCGATGGCGGACGGCTCCTCTTCGTGGGTATCGAGAGCGTCATCCGTCGCCCGATCAAACCGAGTATTGCTCATGCTATCAATGCAATCGGTTTCGTGTTCCTCATTCTCCTTATGCTCGTAGTTACCGCACACGACATCTTCAAAATCGTCGGATAAATTTAAGCATGCTACAATAATATCACTATGGGCATTATGGACATTTTTTATCGTTATGTGCTTAAGCCGATTATGTTTCGATTTGATGCCGATACTGTGCACGAGGTGTTCATCGCCATCGGCGAGACGGCAGGTCGATTCACAGTTTCTCGGAAATTTTTCGAATTTATATACGGTTACCGTGGTTCTGACATCAGCAAAACGGTCGACGGCATCCGTTATCGTATACCCATCCTGCTTTCTGCAGGATTCGACGCGGAGGGGCGACTCTCGCGTATACTTCCATCACTCGCGTTTGGTGGCGAAGAAATCGGATCGATAACAGCGCATCCATGTGATGGAAATCCGCGTCCGCGGCTCACGCGGCTTATCCGCAATAAGAGTTTCGTGGTATATAAAGGGCTCCGCAATTGCGGGGTCGATGCACTTATCGAGCGCCTTACGCATATGCCGCGCGTTCACGGTTTTGTCCTAGGTATTTCGATTGCGCGCACTAATTCAGAAGCCGCCTCTGTTGATGCCGAAGCCGGCATACGCGATTATGTCGAATCATTTCAGAAATTGACAACCGCAGGAATCGGCGATTACTACACACTGAACATTTCTTGTCCAAACTCGCATACGGGCGAAACGTTTACCGATCCGTTACTCCTCACGCGGCTCCTGTCTCGCATACAAGAAATTAAACAGAACAAACCAGTCTACTTAAAGATGCCGATCAATGTTTCGTGGGAACAGTTCTCCGCGCTTCTCGCCATCGCCGACCGGCATGGGGTACAAGGGCTCGTCATAGGCAATGTCAATAAAAAATACAGTGATCTTATGTATCCTGAGGATGCACCGAAAGAGTTTCGCGGAGGGCTTTCCGGCGCGCCATGTTTTGTGCGTTCCAATGAGCTTATTCGAAAAACGCGCGAGCGTTACGGCAAGAGATTTACCATTATTGGTTCGGGAGGTATCTTCACACCCGGTGACGCGATGGAAAAATTCTCTGCCGGCGCTGACCTTGTCCAACTAATCACCGGTATGGTCTACATAGGCCCCGGACTGATGAAGGAAATATGCAAACGATATGCGAAGGAGGTATCGTCATGATATCGTAGTCCTATGACCGAATCAAAACCTGTTTTGCTCTCCGGGATAAAGCCTACTGGGGATTTACACATAGGCAACTATTTTGGCGCGATGCGCCAGTTCGTCGAGCTTACGAAAGAAGGGAAGTATCGTACGTTTATTTTTGTCGCCGATTATCACGCGCTAAATACGGTACAGAATGCGCAGGAGATGCGCCAACGCACGCGCGAACTCGCAATGGCGTATCTCGCCGTCGGCCTCGATCCGAAAAAAGTCGTGTTTTTCAAACAATCGGACATGCCCGCGCACACCGAGCTCGCGTGGATATTCGATACTATCACCACGATGCCGTACTTGATGCGCGCGCACGTCTTTAAAGACGCTGAAGCGAAGAATAAAGAAATCAGCGTCGGCTCGTTTAACTATCCGATGCTGATGGCCGCCGACATTCTCCTCTATGACACGAACATCGTCCCTGTTGGGCAAGACCAGAAACAGCATATCGAATATGCACGCGATACGGCAGAAAAATTCAACAGAATTTTTAAGACGGACATTTTCAAACTTCCCGAGCCCTACGTTCTGTCCGAGGTCGCCATCGTTCCCGGTACCGATGGCCAAAAGATGAGTAAGAGTTACGGAAACGTCATTCCGCTATTCGCGTCTCGCGATGAACTCGCGAAATGTGTGATGAGTATCGTCACTGATTCTAGTGGAAAGCGACCGAAGAATGTGTATGAGATTCACACGCTTGTCCGAAGCGAAGACGAGCTTAAGAAAATTTATGAAGAACATCACGGCAACTACAAGATACTCAAAGAACTGCTTATCGAGGACCTCGACCGCTACCTCGCGCCAATCCGAGCGAAATATGAATCGCTCAAAGATGACCCGAACATAGTCGAAGAGGTGCTTACAAACGGCGCGCGCGAAGCGCGCGCCGTCAGCGAAGCGAAGATGGAACAAGTGCGGCGTGCAATCGGTGTAACAATATAATCGTATGGAAAGAATACTTATAGTGGAGCTGGGGAAGCATATCGGCGAAATGGTTTCTATTTCAGGCTGGGTGGATGTCCGCCGCGACCAAGGCAAAATGGTCTTTTTTGATTTCCGCGATCGGACCGGTCTTGTACAAGGTGTCGTCCTTTCAGGAAGCGTGGCGATGGAAATAGCGAAAGAAATTCGGAATGAATATGTTGTTCGCATTGAAGGCATTGTGAATAAACGTCCGGAGAAGAACGTTCAAACCGACCGACAGAATGGCGATATCGAGCTCGAAATTAAAGGCATCGAAATCTTAAATCCATCGGAAGCGATGCCATTCGATATTTCGGGAGACACAAGCGGCATTGATGAGAGCGTCCGCGCCGAATATCGCTACCTCGATTTGCGCTCAAAGCGGATGCAAAAGAACATGCGCGTACGAAGCGAATTCGTCCGTCATTGTCGCGAGTATCTATTTTCGAAACAATTTATCGAAATCGAAACACCACTCCTCACAGAATCGACTCCCGAGGGCTCGCGCGATTTCGTCGTGCCTTCACGTCTCCAACCCGGTAAATTTTATGCGCTTCCGCAATCGCCACAACAATATAAACAACTTCTTATGACCGCTGGCTTCGAACGGTATTTTCAGGTAGCTCGTGCCGTACGCGATGAAGACCTGCGTGCTGATCGCGGGTTTGAGCATACCCAACTCGACCTCGAAATGTCGTTCGTGACGAAGGAAGACGTGATGGCCACTGTGGAGAATATGATAACGACAGTAGTTGAGGCGATGGGCTATACCATTAAGCAGAAACCGTTCCCGCGTATTTCGTATAAGGATGCGATGACAAAATATGGTGCTGACAAGTTCGACCTGCGCACGGAAGAAGACAAAAAGAATGGAATTCTCGCGTATGCATGGGTCGTGGATTTCCCATTTTTCAAGAAGACTGACGAGGGAGATTGGACATTTACCCATAACCCATTCTCTATGCCGATCCCGGAACATTTCGACTGGCTTCTGAAAAGGGAACACATCGGCGACATATTGACGACGCAATACGACCTCGTTTGCAACGGCTATGAGTCTGGCGGCGGCTCTATTCGCGCGCACAAACCAGAAATTCTTGAAGCCGTATATAGGGTCATGGGTTTTGACATAGAAGGACTCGAAGAACGTATCGGCCATATACTCAAGGCCTTCCGTTATGGTACACCGCCACATGGAGGCATTGCGCTTGGTATTGAACGTAACATTATGAATCTTACTGGTGAGACAATGCTTCGCGAAGTACAGGCATTCCCGATGACGCGTGGAGGTCAAACCGCAGTTATGAAAGCACCGAAACTCTTGACTGAAAAACAGCTTAAAGAGCTTGGTCTCAAAATTGATAAGAAATGGAAACAGTAACTCCTAAAACTAATTTCATCATCCAAACGGATGTCTACCAAGGACCGTTCGAAGTGCTTCTTGACCTTATTGAAGCGCGGAAGCTTCTCGTCAACGACCTCGCTCTCGCGAGCATCACTGAAGACTTCATCGCGCACGTGCGCGCGCAGGAAACGTTCCCGGTCGAAGAAACAGCGAATTTCATCCAAATCGCCGCAACTTTACTTCTCATAAAATCAAAATCTC
>PFPP01000051.1:1116-1637 GCA_002793115.1 Candidatus Kaiserbacteria bacterium CG_4_10_14_0_2_um_filter_50_16 | reverse complement strand
CCACTTATGTTTTAATTGGTATTGATAATTGAACTATTAGGGATCGCCTAATAGTTGGAAAGGAGAAAAGTTATGAACACTAAATCATGGACGCAATCATCAATCATCGTTATCGGCTTAATCGTAAGTTTGTTAAGTCTTGGCTTTAGTATCGACAAGGCCACCCAGGAGCAGATTACCGATGCCGCTATCGCTATTGTGAACTCAGTGGCGGTATTGGTTATGGTCTATCGCAGGTGGAAAACTGATAACCCGCCGATTAAATAGCTAGTAGATATCTTTCAGGCGGGAACTAACCAGACAACTGGGCTCCTGCCGTAGCAAGGGAGGAATTATGCCGGTGGGGGATAGACCGCTTTAAGCCTGCCGTGAGACAGTATAGGCCCCGCTTCACTTATTTCTAGGTGAGGCGGGGCCTATTTTTGTTTGAGGTCCAATCTTCTGTTCGCTTAGCCACCATCTTGACCTGCTTTTCCTTCCCGCCCTGGAAGTGCTTCGATTGTGTCTCGCCTTTTGCCCCC
>PFPP01000051.1:886-1028 GCA_002793115.1 Candidatus Kaiserbacteria bacterium CG_4_10_14_0_2_um_filter_50_16 | reverse complement strand
CGAAGTAAGAACAGATAAATTAGCCGAGCTTAGGATTAAGCGGGGGCTGTCACAAACAGAACTTGCAAGGGGCGCAGGAATAACCAATGGTTATGTGTCTCAAATAGAGCGCGGCCTATATGCGCCAAGCCCGAAAGTTGCA
>PFPP01000051.1:0-624 GCA_002793115.1 Candidatus Kaiserbacteria bacterium CG_4_10_14_0_2_um_filter_50_16 | reverse complement strand
AGGCAGTGGGGAACGACAAGCGGCCTGGGCCAAATCGCCGAGGGCGGCCCCACCGTTCTAACGAAGCTTGACAAGTGCTACGGGGTAGTCGAGTTTGACTATCTAACAGTAGTGGCGACAATCGACTGTGAGGAGGCGGCATGGCAAAACGTACTATAGGGTTTGAAGATTCCCAAACAACATACGGGTCGTTTGGCGATGGCCATGGCGATGGCGATGGCTATGGCGATGGCGATGGCAATGGCGACGGTTATGGCGACGGCGAGGGCTATGGCGCTGGCGATGGCAAAGGTTGTGGCTATGGCTATGGCAATGGCCATAGCGCTGGCGATGGCTATAGTAATAGCCATGGCGCTGGTGATGGCTATGGCAATGGCGACGGCTATGGCAATGGCGATGGCTATGGCGACGGCGAGGGCTGTTGTGGCAATGGCGATGGCAGTGGCAATGGCGATGGCTATGTCGAAGGCGAATGAAACGCCAGAAGAGTTAGGAGGGGAGGGGAACAATGCACATACTCACATCAGTAAAGGCCGTGGAGCGCAGGATGGAAGAACTTGACGAGGAGATCACGTCAATTGAAACGCAGATCGTGACCAACGTTGAGAGTATCAAGCGGATTAA
>PFPP01000016.1:10416-10962 GCA_002793115.1 Candidatus Kaiserbacteria bacterium CG_4_10_14_0_2_um_filter_50_16 | reverse complement strand
GAGAATGTGTACTTTAACGAAAGCGAAGCAAAAAGAGAAGGAGTTATCTCCGAAGGCGGGAAAGTTAAAGTTATGGTTAGCGAAGCAAGAGGCGAAGAACGGCGTAGCTGACGGAGGGGATCATTCGGTTCGTGAGATTGCGCAGCGATTGCGGAGAACGTTTTCGGGTGTGGATGATGTAAAGAGATCATTGCGTGAGATTGCGCAACAAAAGCTGCGCAGCAATGAAAGAAAAGCGGAGTAGGAATGATCAAATTTGAGCCAAGATCCGACTGTAATTACAAGACTGAGTATTTGAGGATATTTGATGATATTCGGAAGAAGAATATTTCAGAGGTACAGGCTTTTAGGGCTTTGATATTAGATGATTTATGGTTTATCGTTTATTTTGTTTTAGGGATACCCGTAAGCAATCATCCGTTTTGGGTTAATGCTTGTCGGGAGGTGGAGGACGGCCCTTCCGATTTTACTTTAGACGTATGGGCGAGAGAACACGGTAAGACGAGTATTTTAACGATTGCCGAGACGATACAGAGTGTTTTGAAT
>PFPP01000016.1:9057-10410 GCA_002793115.1 Candidatus Kaiserbacteria bacterium CG_4_10_14_0_2_um_filter_50_16 | reverse complement strand
GATTCGGCGATCGGGATCTTTTCTTATATTAGGCCTGTAGCGAAGAAGTTTTTATTTGAGTTGAAACAGAGTTTTGAGAATTGCTCAGTCTTGTCGAAAGCTTTTCCGGACGTAGTTTGGAGGAATCCCAAAAGGGACGCTCCGTTATGGTCTTTGGATGAGGGTCTGGTTTTCAAGAGGAAGACGAATCGTAAGGAACCTACGATCTCGGCTTGGGGGCTGACGGAAGGGATGCCGACCGGGCTTCATTTCGAGAGAAGGGTTTATGATGATATCGTGACCGAAGACATCTCCGATTCGATTGATACGATGGAGAAAGTCAAGGACAAATTCGATTCTTCGCAGAACCTCGGCACGGACGGCGGGACTCATCGGGTTCTCGGAACGTACTATCATCATAATGACCCGTTGATTTATATTCGAGACAAGAAGAATCTCGACGGGAAGCCTCTTTACACGTTAAGACACAAACCCGCAACCGACACGGGAACCGCAAACGGGAATCCGGTGTATTTGTCCGCGGAAAGATTCGAATCTTTAAAATATACCCGATCGTTTTCATGTCAACAGCTTCTTGATCCGACTCCCGCGGCGACACGAAGGCTTTCTTCGAGCTTATTGAAGACCGTAAAGAAGAGTACTGTTCCGGATACGGTTCAGAAATTCATGACCGTCGACCCTGCGGGCGATGATAAAGACGGCAAAGGCGATTCATGGGCTTTTATGGTCGTCGGGATAGATCCGAAACAAGATGAGATCGGAGCTTCGGACGTTTATATCATGGATCTTTGCATTACTCCCATGTCTATGAATGAAGCCATAGACTCGATTTCACGTATGTATCTCAGGAATGGAATAATTATTCAACTCGGAGTGGAGAAAGTCGCTCTGTCCACGATAGAAATACATATAGCCTCCGCGCTTGCCGCGCAAGGACGGGTTTTGTCTACGGATTATCAGAATCTCGTAATCCTGAGACCCGCCGGAAGGAAAAAAACAAACCGAATCGAGTCCGCTTTGACGTGGCCTCTTTATAACGGCAAGATTCATATCAATGAAGAAATTCCTAAAGTCTATCGGGAAAGACTTGGGAACGAAATGGACAAGTTCCCGTACTGGCATGATGACGGTTTGGACGCTCTTTCATATTTCTATGATATGATCAACGACTATCATCTGGGTTGGTATTCGGAAGACTTTGAGATCATAGGTAAAAGACCCAAGGACGGGTATAGGTAGCGAAGCTTATGAGCCGGCGCGGAGAATGAAAATTTGTCTGGTATACGTCGCAGTCACGAAGTGAATGACGAAGTGAATGACGAAGTAAAAGGAGGAGAGAGATGAGATATTTTT
>PFPP01000016.1:6411-9037 GCA_002793115.1 Candidatus Kaiserbacteria bacterium CG_4_10_14_0_2_um_filter_50_16 | reverse complement strand
AGCGCAGCCATTGTTGTTTGTTTTGTTCTTATGCCCGCATTGAACCTGGAAGCAAAAAGTTTTCTCTATTTAGCCGGAACCACGGTGGCTCCTACGTATACGATTTATGACTGGGATACCGGATATTTCTATGACGGAGCAGGCGGCGCGCAATCGGACTTTAATACGACTACGGAGACCGCCGACACCGCGACTCAAATCGGGACTTCATCGCATATATGGAGTACGGACGATATAGGTCTTACGAGATCGCATAAATATATCATCCAATGGTTTGACTCCGGTTCAACGTCCCCGGATATGCTTGAGGAATACATACAATGAAAGTTGATTCAGGCTGGCTGACGAAAACCATCGAAGAAGCTGAAGAAGGCATGGCTTCGTATCGTAAAGAACTTGCGACGCAAATCAGGAATATCTACGGAACCAAATCTGCAAAGACGTTCCCTTGGACCGGATGTTCGAACGTGCGAAGCAAGGTCTATACTTCGCTGATCGAGACTATTGTTCCCAGGATTATTAAGTCTATTCATGAAATCAAACCCTGCGCTAGAATTATTCCAAGACGCGGCGATACGACGGCCGAATCGGAAGTATGGGAATCATTTCTTGACTGGTCTCTGGAAACCGAGTTCAGAAGAACCGGCAGATCTTATCTGAACGTTAAGGAAGATGTTTATCGCACCGCAGTCATGCACGGAACCGCAATCGAAAAGGTTCATTGGAAGACCATAACCAATACGTACCGGGATATTGAAACACGACAACAGATGATTTTGGACGCAAACGGTCAGCCGACTTTAGACGCAAATGGTCAGCCGGTAGTCGAGAACGTGGACGAGGAAGTCGTTAAGGAAGGAACGATCTATGACGCTCCTATCGTAGAGATGGTGGATCTGAAAGACTTCATTATTCCGATAAATTCCGCTTCTATTGCCGATGCCCCGTTTGTCGTGCATAAATTCAAAATCAAAAAAGCGCATTTAAAAAGACTTCTAAAAGAAAAGAAATATGAAAACGGGAAAAAGGTCATGGCCTACAAGGAAGATGATATTAATGAAATAGACGAGGAACGTGAATCTCTTCAGGGTCTTAAACCCATATCAGGCCGTGAAGAGGTGGTTTTGCATGAATATTGGGGTCTCTATGACATAGACGGGGACGGTCTTGAAGAAGAATGTCAAATCGTCTTTCATAAACCCACATCTTCGGTATTATTTGCAGACTATAATCCGTTCAAACACGGCATGAGGCCGTTTGTCGAATACAGACTGATTCCAAGACCGAATTTCTTTTTCGGGTGGGGTATCTACGACGTCGTCCATGAACATTCGGATTTAATAGATACGTTGTTCAACCAGATGATCGACAATAATACTTTAACCAACATGCCGGTATTCACTTACGTCAAACGCGCCGGTATGGCGCAATCTTATGAAATTACTCCGGGAACGTTTCTTCCGGTATGGAACCAGAACGATATACAGCAACTGATGACCGTAGGCAAGGCGAATATTGAAAATGAACTTATCAATATCGTCTTCGGATTAATTCAAAAAGTCACCGGAGCTACGGATTATTCGATGGGTATGACTTCTTCAATTTCGGAGAACCGCACTAAAGGCGGGATCATGTCCATTATTTCCGAAGGGAATATAAGATTTGATCTTACCATAAAACGGTTTCAGGACTCCAATGCCCTTGAATGGCTGCAAATTCTTCAGTTGAACGCGCAGTATAGAGAACCTTTGATGTTCAGCAAGATTTCAGGTAAGACGGGGAAAATGGAGATGATTCCTTTTACGAGAGAACAGATCCAGGACTGGCCCGACATCTATCCGCAGGGAAACTTGATTTCATCAAACAAGTTTATCGAGGCCGATACCTGGAGAGAAATAATACGTCTTCTCGGACAAGATCAGTCAGGCGACATCAATACTCGCAACCTTAAACAGAAGTTTATTCAAGCCCAGGGTATTAAAGACTACAATGCGATCGTCCGAAGTCCTGAAGAGACCGATCAAATTAAAAATCTTCAGACACGGCTTCAGCAGATGTCCCGACAGATGCAGGAAATGGGGCAACAATACAAGTCCATGCAAAACCAACTTGCGGAAAACCAGATGAAAATGAAGGTTGAGGCCGCGGCTCATGAAGGTGAAAAGAGAATGGATGAATATTTCAATACCGTTATTCCGCGTGAAGCCGCGCGTGAGGCCGGATGATGGAACATATCAGGTTTCAGGATCAGAATGTTTTGCAGCAGTTCACGCCTGAACAGCAGATAGAACATCTAAAGGCCATGATGCAGTCTTATGGATGGTTGATTTTTAAAATTCGCGGGAATGATATGATGAAGAATACCAAACTCGAACTTTGTAATTTCGAGAAGGAACAATTCGATAAGATAAAAGGGATGATCGAAGGTATGGACAAGATGCTTAATCTTGTTGATGATCTTGTTGAAGTTTTTGAACGTCCGAAACAATCGGCGAAATATTAGGAGGAATTACGATGAAAAGCGAATATAAAGAACAAACAGCGAAAGAAAAAAGAGTCTGTGAAAATTGTCTGATTAAGGTTATTCAGGTCGTCAAAAACGTTCCGGTAAACTCAAACCCGGATC
>PFPP01000016.1:5347-6330 GCA_002793115.1 Candidatus Kaiserbacteria bacterium CG_4_10_14_0_2_um_filter_50_16 | reverse complement strand
GCGCAGCCTACGGCATAGCCTACGGCAGGATCGTACCCTGCAAAGGAGATTCAAATGGAAGCAGTACAGCCTAACGAAAATCAGGAGTCGTTACCTGAAGACGAAAACCCGGTCTCGTCACCCGGAGAAGATGAGTTATTGGACAAGTTGGGTACAGGATCTTATATCGAACCGGACGTAAAATCGGAGTCGTTGCCCGAAGATAAGACTTCCGAACCCAAAAGCGAAGCAAAAGGTGAAAAGATCGGTTTTGATGATCCGAGACATCCCGATCATCCGAGATTCAGGCAACTTCAAGACCAGATCCGTGTTGAACGGGAACAGGCTAAAAAAATCGCCGATGAAGCCTTGTATTGGCGTGAAAAGGCAGTTCAGTCCATTCCACAGCAGGAACCGGAACCACCTAAGATTGAAACGATGGATGATCTCGAAAAATGGATCAGTCAAACCGTTGAAACACGGGTGAACGAAAGAGTAAATCCGGTAGTCATGGAAAACCAAAAAACACGGATCGAAATCGCTGAAGAAAAAGCTCGTATGAAATATAAAGACTACGATCAGGTGATCAACAAGATGCTTTCCGAGGATCAGCAAACGGTGCTTTTGCTTTTACAGGCGGGAGAAAATTCGCCTGAACTCGTCTATCGTGTCGGCAAGTCGAAAGACCTCGATACGCTCATCAACGAAGCGGAAGCAAGAGGAAAACAGAACGTAACTACAATCCGGAAGGAAAAGTCCCGCACGGTAGTCGGCGCGGTTTCCAGGCCTACCGAATCGAATCCTCAAGCAGACCGGATAAAGGTCGCAAAAGCGGTTCAGTCCGGTAAGTTGAAGGAATCCGCGATACTGGATCTCTTGCAGGGACATCCTTCTTATCTTGAAGGAGAATAACAATGACTATTACACCGGGGTTGCTGCATACCTATACGGCAACCGGGAATAGAGAGGACATTTCGGATATCATCGACATGATATCTTCGACT
>PFPP01000016.1:4929-5152 GCA_002793115.1 Candidatus Kaiserbacteria bacterium CG_4_10_14_0_2_um_filter_50_16 | reverse complement strand
ACCCAAGAGGCCGTGTTGAAGGCCGGTACGAAGTCCGAATATAAACGCAAGATGGCCAACGCCATTAAGGAACTTAAACGTGATGTCGAGTCAACGATGTGGGCGGGTTCCGCCGGAGTGGTTACAGGATCATCCGCCGCTGCAAGACAAGCAAAAAACGTTATGGCGTTTGTTACGCAGACTGCCGGATATACGGCCGGTATTTCAGTCGCAAAACTGAATG
>PFPP01000016.1:0-4838 GCA_002793115.1 Candidatus Kaiserbacteria bacterium CG_4_10_14_0_2_um_filter_50_16 | reverse complement strand
TACAAATCTGGCAAGGAACGTAGAGGCCGTCGGACATAAGATAATCAATCGAACGGATGTGTTTGATTCTGATTTCGGTCTGGTCTCTATTATCCCGGACAGGTTTATGACTACCGGCCAGGCTCTTGGAGGGCAGTTCGATCTTGTTCGTGTTGCGAACCTTCGCGCGCCGTTCGTGGATCATCTGCCGGATCTCGGCGGAGGGCCGAGAGGGTTTACGGAGGCTGAACTGTCATGGGAGGTCGGACATCCCAACGGGTTCAGTAAATGGACTGGCATCACAACGACTTCTTAAAGGAGGAGAACGGGGCGGGGTGATTTGATTCCCCGCCCCGCATTTTATGCTGATATCGCAACCGTCGGAACTTGATTTTATAGAAGCAAAAAAAGCGTTTAAAGATTGCGAAATAATGAAGAAACTCATTTCTGAAATTGTTCAGGATGAAAGAATCTCTTCATTTCCCGGTCTCATTGATGAAGCGATGTCCGCCGTGAAAGACGCGGGCAAAATAAAAAATGAATCAAAAGGCGATAAAAGCAACTACGGCAAAGCGACGATGATGATCGGAAAAACCCGAAACATGAGAATGCTGGCTACGATACCGACGGAACTTTATATAGCCGCTCAGATTAATTATAGAGACAAGAATTTTTGGAAATCGAAAAGGAACTTAAAAAAATACGCAGAACCTTTTTTAACCGTTGATGTGAATACGATATGAAAATAGCATTTATGACGGCAGATGAAAAAGGCGGATGTCCGCATTACAGGATTTATCAGCCGTCAAGGGTGATCAACCGTGTATTCGGGAAAGAGCATACGGCCGTCGTAGTCGACAAGTATATGGAACAAGAACTTGCCGATGCTGTTTTTGCCAATGCGGATATCTATGTGTTTCAGTCTACGTTTAATAAAAAGTTTCAGGATATCGCAAAGGTCAAACCCGTCATATTCGAGATTGACGACCTGATGTGGGATAACCCTCCATTACAGGGAAACTATAAGGACTGGGGCGTATCTGAAGTTCAATGGGAAGATCCGAATACTGGTGAAAAGATATGGTTATGGAAAAACGGGGTCAACGGATTTTATCCTATGAAAAATGCCGAAAGAATAGAACTTGTAAAAAGGAACCTCGCCGCTTCGACGGCGGTTACGGTAACTACTGAGGCGTTGAGAGAGTTTTATCTTCCTATTAATCCGAATGTTTATGCAATTCAAAACTGTATAGATTTTGATTTATGGCCGGAAACAACCCATAAAAAAGATGGTCGAATCAGAATTTTATGGCATGGAGGAGAAGCCCATTATCAGGATATTTTCATCATAAAAAATGTTTTCAGAAAAATTATTGAAAAATATGATCATGTCGACTGGATTATGATGGGATCGTTCTGGCCGAAATTCTTTGAAGGAATACCCGAACACAGATATAAGGTTTATAAATGGACTTGTGTTCACGCTCATTCGTACAGGATGATCTGTATGAATGCGGATATCGGGATCGCCCCATTGAAGGATACTTCATTCAATCGTGGGAAGTCCCCGCTTAAATGGATGGAATATTCCGCAATGAGAGTTCCTACCGTGGCGTCGGATACCGTTGTTTATCCCGAGGAAATTGAAGACGGGGTCACGGGACTTCTGGCCGGTTCTGAAGACGACTGGATGGAGAAAATTTCTTATCTGATTGAAAATGAGGAAGCAAGAAAACGGATCGGGCAGGAAGCCTATGATGACGTTTATGAGAGATTCAATTTTGAAAAGAACATACATAAATGGATAGAAGTTTATCAGAAAGTACTTGGCGAAGCGCACGGCGGAACGCCTAACGGCGAAGCAAAAGAGGGATCTTATGCCGATAACAGTCGGTAAAATGGTAGACGACATTCAAGATAATCTGAGTGATGATTATTTAACGGACGCCAGAGTTAAAGACGCCGTCGGCAAGATTGTGAGAAAAATTCATAGAATGTCGAATTATGAATTGTTCAAGGTAGAAGATACCTTTGATACGGTTGATTCTCAATCCGATTATGATTTAAGTTCGCTCATCACAAATCTTGACGGGCAAAAAATCATCAGAATAAGACCACCGAGTTCAACTTATCGGGAGGTCGGTTATCTCGATTATTCCACGTTTTATCAGACATGGCCTACATGGTTGGGGACGACTACGGGAGATCCGATAAACTGGACGTGGGTTGCGGCTCAGACTATCAGATTCAACCCCATTCCAAATGCCGTAATGACCTACACGGTCTATTACTGGAAAACCATAACCGAAACGGATAATACTACGTCGGATGATACGGAGATAGACATACCCGATAAATATAGGGACGTGGTTATAGACGGAGCTTCTTATCGGTGTGCAAGAATGATAAACGACGTTGAGAACGCAGGGATTTATAAGAATGATTACGAAGAAGGCTTGCAGGAACTTATAGGCGACTTGTTTCCTCAAGGAGCAGGTTTGAAACCCGATCCGAGGATCTATTGAAAAATTTAAAGACTCAAAACTACTATTTCGGCAAGTTGATTACGAACATCGCCAATGATAATCGTGACGATAATGATTTGGCTCTGGCTGAAAACTGCCGCAAAGATTCCGATGGGAACGTCGTCGTCCGTGACGCCGTACGAAAGCTGACCGCCGATTATGCCGAAGTGAATTTTCTGCATATTCATCAGGGAACGGACGGGAACGATTATTTAATGATCGGATATAAAGAAGGCACGACACATAAGCTCGGCATCGCTGCTCTTACCGGACTTTCGACCGCCGGGCTTCTGACTTTGACCAACGTTACTCAAGCCGGAGGATCGGCATGGACCAATTCAAGTTTTAAAGCTGTTACGTGGGAATTTGATACGATAGGAGCATCAAGTTCCGTTACGTGGACGATTTTAACAAACGGAACCGATGCCGTGGCTTACTGGAAACACGGGTTGACCGCTACGGTTAATCTGATTCTTACCGGAACGGCTTATAAGGCCGTCTATTTGGCTGTAATAGGTAGAAAACTGGTTTTAGCGAATGTCGTCAACCCTACCGGGCCGGTGAATCTTCCCAACTGGGCGGCCTGTTCGAATATCAACGATCCGACGGATTTTGCCGTGGCTTCAGGCAAGACCGGGGATTTGTTCGGGTACAATTTCCCGATAACCGGGATTGCGTCGTTGCCTCAACCTACTCTTGACCCGTCAGGTCTTTCGACGCTTGGTATAGTCACCGGAGTTCGTAACTGTGAAGTTTTAATAGATTCCGGGTCAACGGACGCTTCGACCGTGCCTCCGTTTACTTCAACGAATCTGAGTTCGGAATACGGCAGTGTAGGCAAAAACATCCTCGAAGTTGAAGGATATGTATATATGTTTTCCGGTAAGAATATTTACAGAACCAACGGAGGTCAGCCGGAAGATATAAGCATTCCCATATCGGACAAGGTTAATAAGATTAATCCCGCCGCCTATGCCGAAGTTATTATTGTTCGTGAGCCTGAGCATAAGTGCATTCTGTTCGGGGTTCCTTACGGCGTTTCCGCGATTTCCAACAAGACTTTAACGTGGTCTACGGAACGAAACGAATGGATCAGCGTGGATGACTTTTATATGCAGGCAGCCTGTTCGGGTGTAGACAACGGCGATAAGGTTTGCGTCTATACGGCAAAACAGTTTTCTTCAGGGTACGTCGGGGCCGGAATAGGCAACCAAACCAACTTGGTTGACTGGCATAATACCGCGCTTGACGTGTCGGGAAGCAATTCAGCTTACAAGGGAACAATAAATACGGTTACGGACACTACTCATATTGTTGTGGATAACTTTTCCGGCGACCCTCAAGATTATACGACGACAAACGTGGATTACAATACCGTATGGTTTCCTTCGGCGAGAACTGCGGTTATGATCGCATCATCTACGGCGGCCGTATTGACATTGGCTGCGGCGGTATCCGGTTTAACAGTCGGTGACGAATACTATATCGGGTATATCCCGTTTTATATAAAAACAAATCATAAAACAGGCGAATCGGTATTCATAAAAAAACTTTATGATACGCTTCTTTTCAGATATGCGGCTGAAAGTTCCTTTTCTCTTGAACTTCATTTTATAAAAGACTGGCAGTCAGGCATCGGAGCAAATGTCGAAATGGTTGTGGATGATTTGAAAGCGGGACTGACATTTCCGTTGACGTTTCCATTCGCCTTTCAAAGCGATGATGCGGGTCTGGAAAGACAAAAGAAGATCAGCATTAGAAATGTTTTGAATATGTCATGTACCAGTTTCCAGCTCGGGTTTAGAAATTACAAGAATGATGAAAAACCGAAATTAATCGGTTATTCGTTGGGGTGGTTTAATAAGGGTTCGGTAAGATAGGAGACGAATATGTCTGTAACTCAATTTTCTCAAACGGAAACATACAATGCTGCGGACGTAAACGCCGTCATAGCGCAACTTCTCGCGTTGGATGGGTCAACTACTATGACGGGAACTTTACTTCAGAGTCCGTTGAACGTCCTTCGTAAAGCCGGTCAGACCGGGCAAGAAGAGATTTGGTATGAGTATGCCGGTGATCCTGCATATATACAAATTGTCCGTAATGCTTACTACTCAGAAGGTTGGAAGGCAAAATACCCATGGGATGACGACGATAATTATTTACATCCTTGTAGGATTATAATCGGTAATTATGGGAAACTCTATTTCGAACACGCTGTTGGACCATCCGGCGGGGTAAACAGCGCGATTACGTGGGAAACTGGAGACATCAATGGAAGACAATTTCTTTCTGATGCCGCATCCGGCACACCCCCTTTCGTTGTTGCCAGCG
>PFPP01000057.1 GCA_002793115.1 Candidatus Kaiserbacteria bacterium CG_4_10_14_0_2_um_filter_50_16 | reverse complement strand
GTCTCATGGCTCGCAGTGAAAAAACGACAACTTAGATTAGGCGAAGCGTTTGGCTTAAACCAAGAAATATCATTGAGAATGTGGTAACCGAGTGATTGGAGCGCATGACCACATTGGTAGATTGAGTGATAAGTACCGCTTACCCAAAGCGTGCCCTCCGGCTTCAAAACGCGTCTGCATGCTTCAAGCCATTGGTAATGGAATGCGTAATCGCTTTCAAATCCTCTACTCACATCCCATACTCCCTTGTTGACGCTGACCATACGTCCAGCATGAACGCTGAAACCTCCGTTTGAAAGATTGTACGGCGGATCTGCAAATATCATATCAATCGAATCTTCAGGTAATTGCGCAAGAACTCGCAAAGAATCTCCGTTGTACAGAACAAAATTATCCTTCAAAAAATAAGGCTTTCAGCAACTATTGCGAGTATCTTTCTTTCGGCGACTGTCATATTGGTATTGTATCACTAGTTGGAACCTTTTTCAATAAGATTATCTTATTTTATCAACTCCACCATCAAGCTTTCAAGCGCGATTCCATTATATTGTTCCTTACTAATTTTTTTATTTTCGTACAAAATTCTCACTTTAAATCCTGCACTTTCTATCTTGTTAAGGTAATCTTCTTTCAACAGGGCTCCTGCAACACAACCAGACAATAAATCCTTGTTATTTCTTTGTTCTTTTGAAAGTTCTTCTAGTAAAACAATATCTGAAAGATAAATTTTTCCACCCGGTTTAAGAACTCTGTACACTTCATTAAATGTTTTAGCTTTGTCTGGTGTTAAATTGATAACACAATTTGTAATTACCGTATCAACTGAATTGTCTTTTAATGGAAGGTTTTCAATTTCTCCTAAAAGAAACTCAACGTTGGTTATATTGTATTTTTTGGCATTCTCTCTTGCCTTATCTATCATTTCCTCAGTCATATCTACACCGATAACTTTCCCTTTACTCCCGACTCTTTGAGCAGCTAAAATGGAATCTATTCCGGCTCCAGAACCTAAATCCAATACCACATCTCCTTCTTTTATTTTTCCAAATGCTAATGGATTACCACAGCCAAGACCTAAGTTTGCTTCGCCTACAATTTTCAGTTCTTCATCAGAATAACCGATACTTTTTGAAATATTTTTTGCTTTATTGCACGAACAACAACACGAGGTGCCTTTTGTTGCTATTTCCTTATATTTATCTTTAACAATCTTTTTTACAGTCTCTTTTTTCATAGTTAAAGGTATAGCATGATTTTTACTAAAAAGTATTGGCTGCGGGTCAGGGACTCGAACCCCAATACCATCCTCCAGAGGGATGTGTCCTACCATTAGACGAACCCGCAATAGAGAGACAATACGCCAAAAAGTCGGTTTATTCAACAAAACAAAAACCGCCTCAAATTCAAAATTCATTGCCAGAAACCACGTATAACCATTTATTCTGACTGGAACAATACCAAATTGATTATTTTATCAACTTGCTTTGATTCATTCGATTGCTACACGCGCGATACTGTCATATACTGGACTCATCAGCCCAGTGGGCTTTTATTTTTTATGGAAATCCGGAACATCGCTATCATCGCACACGTTGACCACGGGAAGACGGCGCTTACCGACGCTATTCTTAAGCAGACTGGTGCCGTGGCAGAGGGTACGACGATGGACAGCAATGCACTCGAGCTCGAGCGTGGCATCACTATTTACTCCAAGAACGCGGCGGTTGAATATAAGGGTACCAAGATAAACATCGTAGACACTCCAGGGCACGCGGACTTCGGTAGCGAAGTTGAGCGCGTTCTACGTTCTATCGACTCGGTACTGCTCGTCGTCGATGCGGCAGAAGGGCCGATGCCGCAGACCCGTTTTGTGCTCAAAAAATCTTTGGAACTCGGTCTCAAGCCAATCGTTGTGCTGAATAAAATAGACAAACCGGCGTCCGACCCGGCGCGCGCCGAGGAGCAGGTGCTGGAACTCTTCCTCGAGCTCGGCGCCTCGGACGAGCAATCCAATTTTCCGGTCGTGTATGCGATCGGTCGCGACGGCCGCGCTGCTTTGAACCCGGATGATCTCTTAACAAGCGGTCCCTTGTCTGAAGGCGATCTCTCGCCGCTTCTGGATATGATTCTTGAAAAAGTTCCCCCTGCTTCGCGAAACGTCACGCAGGGCGCAGTGCTTCTGTTGCAACCATTTAATCTCGCCTACGACAATTTTATGGGGCGGCTTGCGGTCGGCCGCATCTACGCGGGAACCGCTCGTCCCAATCAGAATGTATTTATAAAAAAATCAGACGGTCTGCCTGCGCAGGCAGGCACGACTCGCACAGGCCGCATTACCAAGGTGTTTACCTTTAAAGGGCTCGAGCGCGTCGAAGTGGCTGAAGCTAGCGCCGGTGACATCGTGCTCATCGCGGGTCTTCCAGACATTTATATCGGCGAGACCGTCACGACCGACGAATCCGCGGCGCCTCTGCCGGCGATCGCGGTGGACGAGCCGACCATGGCGCTTAATTTCCTCGTCAATAATTCGCCGTTTGCCGGGCGAGAAGGGAAGTATGTGACCAGCCGTCAGATACGTGATCGGCTTGAAAAAGAACTCGAGGTCAATGTCGGCCTCAAAGTTGATTTTACACACGCGGACTCATTCCACGTGTCCGGTCGTGGCGAGCTTCACATCGCGATTCTTCTCGAGAATATGCGTCGCGAGGGATACGAAATGCAAGTATCACAGCCGCAGGCGATTATCCGAGAAGAAAACGGGATGAAGATGGAACCATTCGAAGAAATCATCATAGATGCACCTTCTGAGTTCCAAGGCGTTATTATCGAGAAATTAGGACAACGCTCGTTCGTTCTCCAGAGTCTCACGCAACACGAGAACAGTGCGCGTTTCATACTTATCGGCCCAACGCGCGGACTGCTCGGATATAAAAATACGTTCATCATCGATACGAAGGGCGAAGGAATTATTTCCTCGCGCGTACTCGGCTTCCGGCCGTATGCCGGCGAGATAAAAAAGCGGCAGGTCGGCTCGATGATCTCGATGGCGACCGGCAAAGCGCTCGGGTACTCCCTCTGGTATCTTCAGGACCGCGGTCAACTCTATATCACGCCGGCGACCGAGGTGTACGAAGGCATGGTGATCGGCAATACCGCGAAGGGCGAAGAGATGATGGTAAATCCGACAAAAGGGAAGAATCAATCGAATGTTCGTACCTCGAGCATGGACGAGGCGATTGTGCTCGTGCCGATATTCGATCTCACTATCGAGCGCGGGCTCGAGATTATGTCGGACGACGAGTATCTTGAAATCACTCCGAAGTCAGTCCGCATGCGCAAGCAGTTCCTCACCGAAAACGACCGCGCGAAGTCGCGCCGCTGATACAAAAAGAGAAAGACCCAACAAAACGAAAGTTTTTCCGGCTGGCAGATTTTGGTGAACGAGATATAGTGCAATGTATGGCACCCGCGCGGGAGTTTGTTACCGAATTACTTAAAAAAGCCAATGTAACCATCGGTGGGAGTCGTCCGCAGGACATCACGATTCACAATGAACGAACCTTTAATCGCGTCATTCGATACGGGACGCTCGGCCTCGGTGAGGCATATATGGACGACTGGTGGGACGCAAACCAACTCGACGTGTTCATTGAAAAAGTGCTGGGAGCGCGTCTCGACGCAGAAATAGAAATTAATCTCGCATCTATAATCACTATTGCAAGATCTTTTCTCTTTAATCAGCAAGTTGGAAAAAATTCTTTTAAGGTTGGCGAAGCACACTACGACATCGGTAACGATCTCTACGGAGCGATGCTCGATAAACGTATGGTGTATACCTGCGGCTATTGGAATTCGCCAGCTGGCGAAGCAAAGACGCTCGACGAGGCACAGGAAGCGAAGCTCGATCTCGTCTGCCGGAAGATAGGACTCACAAAGGGCGATCGCGTGCTTGATATCGGCTGTGGCTGGGGCAGTTTCGCGAAATATGCCGCCGAAAAATATGGCGCATCAGTCGTCGGTATCACCGTTTCAAAGGAGCAGGACGCGCTCGCGCGCGAGAAATGTATGGGACTGCCGGTTGAGATCAGCATCAGTGACTATCGCGACGTTGACGAGCAGTTTGATCACATCGTTTCACTCGGTATGTTCGAGCACGTTGGCGTAAAGAATTATCACGGATATTTTAAGATAATTCGGCGTTGCCTCAAAAATAAGGGACTTTTTCTTCTGCACACCATCGGCGGCAACGTCTCTCGAACGAGCGGCGACCCTTGGACAGAGAAATACATTTTCCCTGGCGGCATGTTGCCTTCGATCCCTCAGATAGGAAAGGCGACAGAAGGTATTTTTGTCATAGAAGATTGGCACAACTTCGGCGCCGACTACGATAAAACACTTATGCAATGGTTCAAAAATTTTGATACCGTGTGGCCGAAACTGCGAGAGAAATATGGCGACAGATTTTATCGGATGTGGAAATATTATCTCCTTGTCTGCGCTGGCGCCTTCCGTACGCGCAATATCCAGCTCTGGCAGATCGTGCTATCTAAAAATGGCGTCCCGGGCGGGTACCGATCAGTGCGGTAGTTCCGAAGCAAAAAATCGCTTTCAGAAAGCGATTTTTTGCGAGTCGAGTGGAGGTGCGGGGAATTGAACCCCGGTCCGAATCCGTCTCTGAAAGCGATTCTACGACGCGTAGTCAGCGTTAGTGTCTAAGGCAGGATGCTAGGAACGTTGACGAAACCATTCCTGCCCGATCCCTTATCTAGATGCGCCGGGCGGGAGGCCGAGCATCGATCTCACAGAAGATTCCGCCCGTCTTCTCCGCTGTGAGCGCCGAGTGAAGACAAACGTCGCGCTAGGCGAGGAACGTGGCGTTAGCCGCGAACCGTCGCGTAGGCGAACGCGATATCGCCGACCTTACCGAAGTAAGGAGACTTCGTCGCGCTTGCAAGAGTGTTCTTGGCAAGTTTATTTCCCGCCAGTTTTACGTGTTAGCGGGAGTGCACTGCGTCGCACGTCTTTCAAGGTACAGACCGTCAAAGCCGGTCACCCCCCTACAACATACTTTATACTAAAAACATGCTATAGGCGAGTGATGCTTATCTGTTTTTTAATACGCGTCCTACCTCGCGAAGCGCATCCCGTTTTTTCAAATCCTCTCTGCGGTCCGCTTTCCCCTTACCACGGACGATTGCTATGCGTACCTTAATGTTCCTTTTGATATTATACACCTCAAGTGGTATGCTTGTCAAGCCCTTCTTTGACTCGGCGTTTGCGAGTATCGCTATCTCTTTTTTCGTAAGGAGAAGCCGCCGTGCCCGCTCCGGATCATATTTTTTATGCACATTCGCGACTTGGTACGGCGGAATGGTCATACCGACAATAAACGCCTCGCCACCACGTACTACCACACGCGCGCCATCAAGAGAGCCGAGTTTATTCCGCAATGCTTTCACTTCGGTACCCACGAGCTCGAGACCCGCCGAGAAGCTTTCGATGGGTGCATACTTCAAAAATGCTTTTTTGTATTCGACGAGAATCATATGAAAGAGTATAATACCTTTTATGTCGGTTGTGTCCCCGAAAAAGCCGAAGAATAACAAGAAGACCGCGACGCCCTCGAAAAGGCGGCGCGGTTGGCGCACTTTCTTAGGCGGTCCTTCTTTCTTCGGGAATCTCATAACTACCGTTCTCGTATTCATCATTCTCATGAGTGTTTATTCGTTCATCGAGAGTTTCATCCAGCCGAACAATGAAATCCCCTTATCAGTTGTTGCGGCCGACGTTGCAGAAGGGAAAATAAGCACGATAACAGTGAACGGCGACTCGCTCGATCTTATTTATGCCGATACAACGACGAAGACCTCGCGTAAGGATCCTTCTGCCGGATTGCCTGAGACACTCGCAACTTACGGCGTCACGCCCGCAGAACTCGCAAAGGTCTCGATTACGATACAGGGGCAGTCGGGATTCCAATTCTGGTTCATCACTTTGGCACCAATCGTACTTCCTCTTCTTTTTATTATATTCATTTTCTGGTTTCTATCACGGCAGGTGAAGGGAGCTGGTATGCAAGCGTTCAGTTTCGGACAATCGAAAGCGCGAGTCATCGACCCAGCCGACTCTTCACAGCGAGTTACGTTTACTGATATCGCTGGCGCGCGCGAAGCGAAAGAAGAGCTTCTAGAGATCGTCGACTTTCTTAAGAGTCCGAAGAAATTTCTCGATATCGGCGCCCGCATTCCGAAAGGCATCATACTTATGGGCGCGCCCGGTACCGGGAAAACGCTCCTCGCGCGTGCGGTCGCCGGCGAAGCGGGCGTGCCATTCTTTTCCATTTCGGGTTCAGAGTTCGTTGAGATGTTCGTCGGCGTTGGCGCTTCCCGAGTCCGCGACCTCTTCCAGCTCGCGAAAAAGGCCGCACCAGCGATTATTTTTGTCGATGAGATAGACGCTGTCGGGCGCGTGCGCGGCACAGGCGTCGGCGGCGGGAATGACGAGCGCGAGCAAACGCTTAATCAGATTCTCGTCGAGATGGACGGCTTCGAGCCCACTGAAAAAGTCGTGGTGATGGCGGCTACCAACAGACCCGATGTTCTCGATCCGGCACTGCTACGGCCCGGACGCTTCGACCGGCGCGTGACTATCGACCTCCCGGACAGGAGAGATCGCGAAGAAATTCTCAAGATTCATGCGCGACAGAAGCCGCTCAGGCCGGACGTTATGCTCGCTGTTATCGCCGAACGCACGCCGGGCTTCTCGGGCGCCGAGCTCTATTCGCTGATGAATGAGGGAGCGATTCTCGCCGCGCGCGAAAATCGGAAAGAGGTGACGCAATATGACCTAATCCGCTCGATAGAAAAGGTGATGCTCGGCCCGGAGCGCAAGAGTCACCTGCTCTCAAAAAAAGAAAAAGAATTGACGGCGTATCACGAAGCCGGCCACGCGCTCGTCTCCTCGATACTTCTGAATGCCGACCCTGTGCACAAAATTTCCATCATCAGCCGCGGCAGGGCGGCCGGCTACACACTAAAGCTTCCTTTCGAAGATAAAAAGATGTTCTCGAGGAAGCAATTTCTCGATGATATCGCGGCGACGCTCGGCGGCTACGTCGCCGAAAAAATGCTTTTCGACGATGTGACAACAGGTCCGAGCAACGATCTCACGGTCGTGACGGCAATCGCGCGTGATATGGTCTCCCGCTACGGCATGAGCGAGAAACTTGGACCAATATCCTTCGGCGAGCGACAGCTCGGGAATGAGCCGTATTCTGAAAAAGTCGCGGCGCAAATCGACGCCGAGGTCTCGCGCATCATCGATGAAGCAAGGGCGCGCGCCATTGTCGTCATCAATGAACACCGCGTCGCTCTCGATGCTATCGCGAAAGAGCTTATCGAAAAGGAGACCATCGAACGCAGTGAATTCGAAAAGATTCTCATCGCGAACGGCATCACCCCTAAAAAGCGCGATGAAGATCAGAGTGTTGTAGTATAAATGGGTACCCGCCCCTAGCTCAGCTGGTTAGAGCATCGAGCTTATACCTCGAGGGTCCTTGGTTCGAGTCCAAGGGGGCGGACAACTTACTCCAAATGCATCTCTTTATCAGTGGTAGCGGCGCGGAGTGTGAGGGCGGGGTGATTTTTGAGATCGGGATCGGCGGCGACGAGATTCGCCGCCTCGGCACGTGCCGCCTCCACCAATTTGATATTTTTTAGTGCCTCCATCGCGATGTCCGAGACGCCCCACTGTTTGCCTACGCCGAGCTCTCCTGCACCGCGGAGCGCGAGGTCGTATTCGGCGAGCTCGAAACCATTCTTCGCCGAAGCAAATGCCCTCATTCTCTCTCTTGTTATTTCGCCAAACGATTCAGGGAGCGCGAAGCAGTATGATTGGTGCGTCGAGCGAATTACTCGTCCGCGTAACTGATGTAATTGCGCGAGCCCAAAGCGTTCGGCGCCCTCGATGAGGATAATGGTGGCATTCGGAACATTGACGCCCACTTCGACGACCGAGGTCGCGACGAGGATATTAGTATCGCCATCTTCAAATTTTTTCATAACACCTTCTTTTTCTGACGGTTTCATCTTGCTATGCAGAATGCCGATTGTTGTGTTTGGAAATACTTCTTTTTTCAGGCGAGCTGCTTCAGCTTTCACCGACTTCGCTATGAGGGCGAGCTCTTTTGCCGGGTCTGGCTCGTCGATGCGCGGGCAAATGACATATGCTTGGTGCCCAAGCGCGAGCTCGACGCGCACGCGCTCATACGCATCTTCGCGTCTCTCCGGCGCGAGTACGCGAGTGAGTATCGACTTTCTGCCGGCAGGCATCTCGTCGAGGAGTGTGAGGTCGAGGTCGCCGTAAAGCGCGAGTGCGAGCGTACGAGGAATAGGTGTAGCCGTCATTGAAAGCAGATGTGGAGCAATATTTCCTTTCGTCGCGAGCTTCTGCCGATGCATCGTACCGAAGCGATGCTGTTCATCGATGATGGCATAAGCGAAATATTTAAACGAGAGCGATTTCTCGATGAGCGCGTGCGTACCGATAACAATCGGTATCTCGCCATTCGCTACCATTTTTTTGAAAGCTACTTTAGAAAGTTTTACTGACTCTTCATAGCGCACGCGCGAAGGGAACTTACGACATTCATTGCCAGTTATAAGTCCGACGGGTATGTGGTGGCCTCGGAAATATGAGACAAATGTGGAGAAATGCTGTTTTGCAAGTATTTCAGTAGGGCAAAGATACGCGACTTGAAGTGTACCGGCCACTCGGCCTTTTGGAAGCGAGGTCGCGACAAGGTACGCGGTCGCCGCGGCGACCGCGGTCTTTCCGCTCCCCACATCACCTTCGAGGAGTCGGAGCATCGGGCGCGTTTTTTCGAAGTCAGAAGCGATAACATCGATGGCATTCATTTGCGCCTTCGTCGCAGGGAAGGGAAATGATGCGACGAAGTCGGCTAGCTTGGAACGGTCGACAACAACAGGCAGCGCTTCCTTGGTGAGAAGCACTCGCCGGCGTTGCTGCATAACTATCTGGAGAGCGAACACTTCTTCAAACGCAAATCTCTTTCTCGCGACAGTCGCATCCGATAATTTTTTCGGCGTATGGATGAATACGAATGCAGAAGAAAGCGTCGGCAGATTGTAACGCGCGAGAATCTCTGGTGGAATCGGATCCTTCAATCGCTCGTGTGCTTGCGCCTCGAATACTTTTTTCAGAGCATACAGAAGCCATAGTGATGACACACCTCTGCTTTCCGGATAAATCGAGCACAATTCTTTGGGAAAGTCAGACTCTCCCATCGTTTGGGAGAGTCTGACTTTCCCATGTTCGCCAAAGAGCGAACTATGTATCTCGTACGGATTTACGGGCGATTTACCAATACTCGGATTCGCAAGATATACCTTCGCGCCCATTCCAGCCACGCGCCCACTCACTTTCGCTGACATACCGTCATGTAAAGTTTTCGCAATGTAGGGCTGACTGAACCACATCATTTTTATTTTTCCCGATGCATCTTCGAGCCACGCTTCGGCAACCGGCCGGCGGCTCTTCCACGTTTTGCGTATCTCGGGCTTGCGCACCGTGCCGTAGAGTATTACTTCAGCGCCTGCCGACGCACCGGCAATTGTCCCGGTTTGCCCTGCATGCTCATACCGCGATGGAAAGTGATACAGCAAGTCGCGAATAGTCCGTATGCCGAGCTTATGCAGTGCCCGCTTCTGCTCGGATTTCAGCCGAGTGAAGTGTTTTTCAATAATGTCTTCCGGATTCACTCCTGTAGTATACTAGTGGTTCATATGGACAAGAAATCGAAAAAAATAGTAGCGACATACAAGAGGCATGGCGCGCGCATCGAGATAAAAGCGCGTGTAAAGCTGAAGGAGAAAAAAGATTTTTCGCTCTGGTACACGCCGGGCGTGGGCGCCGCGGCGCTTCATCTCTCAAAACATCCAAAGGATGCGCGATTAATGTCGATAAAGAAAAATAGTGTCGCCATCATCTCTGATGGTTCAGCAGTGCTCGGCCTCGGCAACATCGGCCCGTACGGCGCTCTGCCAGTGATGGAAGGGAAGGCACTCATCTTTAAGGAAAAAGCAAATATTGATGCGTGGCCAATCGTACTTGCGACGCAGGATGCCGATGAGATTGTGCAAATTGTGAAAGCTATCGCTCCCGCATTCGGCGGAATCAATCTCGAAGATATCGCATCGCCGAATTGTTTCGACATCGAGAAGCGGCTCACCGAGGCGTTAGACATTCCAGTCATGCATGACGACCAGCATGGCACAGCGATCGTTGTTCTCGCCGGATTGCTGAACGCGGCAAAAGTAGTGAAGAAAGACTTCAAAAAACTTAAAATCGTGATTAATGGCGCTGGGGCGGCCGGCATGGCAATCGCGAAGCTTCTTCTCGCCGCCGGCATCACAGACCTCATTCTCCTTGACCGCAGAGGAACGATTTATGCCGGTAGAACGAATCTGAATACACACAAAAAAGAGCTCGCCGCTCTCACGAATCCGCGCAGAGTGGAAGGTGGTCTCTTCGAGGCGATAGAGGGCGCGGATGTGTTCATCGGCGTTTCAAAAAAAGGGTTACTGAAGGCGAGACATGTCGCGAGCATGGCGGCGCGGGGAATCGTCTTCGCGATGGCGAATCCCGATCCGGAGATTCTGCCGGAAGTGGCGAAGAAAGCTGGTGCGACAGTTATCGCGACCGGTCGTTCCGATTACCAGAATCAAATTAACAATGCACTCGTCTTTCCTGGCATCTTCCGCGGCGCGCTCGATGCAGGCGTTTCTCGAATAACTGAAGCGATGAAATTGCACGCCGCGCGCGCTCTCGCGGCGCTCGTCGCGAAACCGACTGCCGCCAAGATTATTCCCGACCTCCTTGACCCGCGCGTGGTGAAGGCGGTTGCGCGGTCGGTGCATTAGTTATTATACTACGATATATGAACACCATCACCATCACACTTATCATTCTCGCAGTTATCGTGCTATGGATTATTTTCGCCTATAATCGTTTTGTTTCATTGGTGAATAGAGCAAAAGAAGCGTGGGCAGACATCGCAGTCCAACTGAAACGCCGCTACGACCTTATTCCGAATCTCGTCGAAACGGTGAAGGGATATGCCTCGCACGAATCGAGCGCCTTCGAGAATGTGACGAAGGCGCGTGCGGCCGCGATGAGCCTACCTGCGCAGGCAGGCGCATCCAGCAAAGCGCAGATCGAGAACCAGCTTTCGGGAGCTCTCAAAACACTCTTTGCCGTTTCCGAGGCGTATCCAGATCTCAAGGCGAACCAAAACTTCCTCCAGCTCCAGAAGGAACTCGGCGATACGGAAGACAAGATCCAAGCATCTCGCCGCTTCTATAACACAATAGTAATGACACTGAACACTGCCATCCAGTCTTTCCCAGGGAATGTCATCTCCTCTTCATTCGGTTTCAAGCCGATGGATCTCTTCGAGCTCGGTGCAGATGAGCAATCAGCGAAACAGCCGATACAAGTGAAGTTCTAGTATTTTCTCTATGGAGTTTATTTCACAAGAGAAAAATTATAGAGAAACTTCTGAAAATACAGAAGAAATTTTAGAAGAAAAAATAAAACATCTCGAGCTTGAGGTCGCTTTACTTAAATGGCATGTAGAATATTTAAACATTGATCCAGTCACTGGTGTAGAAAGTCGAAGAGCTTTCGAATATGAGCTCGAACAGGCATATAAGATTATCAGTGGCGAAACTAAAAAAAGGCGTGCCGATATTGAAGAATTATCATTAATACTTATAGATATTGATTACTTCAAACAGGTGAATGATACTTTTGCACATCCTGTTGGAGATGAGGTATTAAAAAAAGTCGCAACACTTCTTAAAGGATCATTCCGCGAGACAGATATAGTAGCACGCTATGGCGTGGATGAAT
>PFPP01000045.1 GCA_002793115.1 Candidatus Kaiserbacteria bacterium CG_4_10_14_0_2_um_filter_50_16 | reverse complement strand
GGTATGATGACGTAACATGACTTTTTTTCTTTCTATTGTGTTTTTTGTCTGCGGCGCCATCGTCGCGAGCTTCGTCGGGGTGATCGTCGTACGGCTTTATACCGGCCAAAACTTCCTTGTGGGCCGTTCGCGCTGTGATGCCTGTAATGCACCGCTTCGACCTCTCTCGCTTGTGCCGATCCTCTCCTACGTCGCCTCGAGGGGCCGCGCGCAGTGCTGTGGCGCGCGCGTCTCGTATATCGCCCCGATAAGCGAGATGGTGCTCGGCGGGCTTTTCGCACTCGCATACTTAAAGCTCGGTCTCGTGACTGCGCTCCCACTCGCGCTTCTTGCGCTTTCACTGCTCCTCGCTCTTGTTCTTTACGACCTCGCGCATCAGATACTCCCGCCGTCTATTCTGTACCCATTCGTCGCTTCTGCCGCGATAACCAGTTTTCTTGCGGCGCCATCTCGCGATGATTTTTATTGGTCGCTCCTGGCTGCATTCTTCATCGCGCTCTTTCTCGCTCTTATCCACTTTTTCTCGCGCGGCCGCGCGATGGGATTCTCGGACGCGCCGCTCGCTTTCGGTCTCGCGCTTCTTACCGGCCCCGCCGCGCTTCCCGGCTTCATCTTTTCATTCTGGATCGGTGCAGGTATTGGGATAACGCTCTTGTTGCGGAGGCCTGCTGGCTCTAGAATGGGAGTTGAGGTGCCGTTCGCGCCATTCCTCGCCGCCGGTTTCCTCCTCGCATACTTTACCCAATGGAACCCATTCGCCTTCGCCGCGGCTATACTCTAATCGAACTTTTGGTCGTGCTGGCGATTATCATCACCATCACCGCGGTCGTTTTCTCCAGCCATAGCTCTTTCAATAAGACGATTATACTTCAAAACACAGCGTACGACATCGCGCTCACCATACGTTCCGCTGAGAGTTTTGGGCTTGGCACTCGCGCAGTTGGCACAATTTCAAAGGCGGGATACGGTGTCCATTTTGATAAAAATAACCCGAACTCTTTTTTTCTCTTTGCCGATACTGATCCACAAGTTCCAACTTTATCAACTTGCCATGGAGTACCGCCAAATGGTGCTGGCGCACCTGATGCACAACCGGGCGATTGCATCTATACAGCAGCCAATGACCAAACAATAAGTACCTACACGCTCGGGAATGGCATTACGATAAGCGATTTTCACGTCCATTCATCATCTGGTTGGGCTTGTGCTGTTCCTAGTCAGAACTGTGCGGGTTCGGTGGCAAAGCTTGATATCGTCTTTGCACGGCCCAATCCTAACTCATTTGTAAGCAAGGACGGGGTATATGATTCAACAACAGATTCGGTTTGCCTTACAATCACCTCGCCTCAAGGGGGAAATTATTATGTTGATATCCGACCTTCGGGTATGATAGCTGTAGTCAATGACTCATCATGCGGAAGTTGATTCATTCCAGAGGATATACGCTCGTCGAACTCATCGTCGCGGTGGGGCTCTTCGCGCTTATTATGACGCTTGTCTCGGGCGCCTATCTTATTATGATTAGCACAAATCAACGAGCACAAGCTATCTCGACCGGCATCGACGATCTCTCCTTCGCGCTCGAGATTATGACGCGCGAGATTCGTACGGGTACCAGCTACAATTGCGGCGGCGGTGGTGACTGCCCAAACGGCGGAAACAGTTTTTCTTTTACAAATGAAAATAACGAGCCAATTACGTACAACCTTGGTGGATTTGCTCCGAATCAATATATACAAAGAACAAAAAATACAATAACAAAGAGTTTCACCGGTCCGTCGGTGAATATCTCCTTACTTATGTTCTATGTTACCGGCACCGCTGGCACATTAGCTGGTGATTATAATCAGCCTCACGTTACCATCGTTGTTAAAGGGACGGTCTCTGCGGGGCACGGAACCCCAGAGAGTTTCAGCGTTGAGGCGGCGGCGACCATGCGCGAAACTGATATATGAACACGAAAGGATTTACGCTTGTTGAAACCATGGTCGCGATAACTATCATTACGCTCGCGGTCGCGGGGCCGATGTTCGCCGCGAGCCGCGCCGTCGTCGCCGCGCAGGGCGCGCGGTATCAGCTCATCGCCTCGCATCTTGCGCAAGAGGGCATTGAATATGTACGCCTCATGCGCGATAACGAATATCTCGCCACTCGTCCTGGTGGCTCTCATGTCTCAGGGGATCCATGGGATAACTTCCTGAACGGATCGCCGTCCTATTCAGGATCCATTAAACAATGCCGTACGAAAATCAATTCAACAAATATTTGTACACTCGACCCAGTATCAGCACCGACGATGTGCGTAGGTGCGGTGGGCACATGCTCGCTTCAAGTTTGTCCAGGCGGAACCTGCAATGCACCGCTCTATCTGACGACAATCGGCATATATACGCAACAAAGTGTGGGAAATACAAAAACAGTTTTTACACGTACGATTCAAACATTTAGTCCTGCAACAGTCGATGAAAGAATAGATTCGAAGGTTTCGTGGAGTTTCCATGGCATCAATTATTCAGTAACCGTGAGCGATCACCTGACGCCATGGCAATAAAAAAAACACAACAAGGGTTCGCGCTTCTCATCGCCGTCATCTTTATGTCG
>PFPP01000025.1 GCA_002793115.1 Candidatus Kaiserbacteria bacterium CG_4_10_14_0_2_um_filter_50_16 | reverse complement strand
CGGGGGGCTCGCTCGTAGACCAAATGAATCTCATTAGCGCGAACGCGACGGCACGTAAATCAGTATGCACTCTGAACTAATATGAAGCGTTCATTTTACATTCCATTCATTACTCTCACCCTCGTTCTGTGTGTGATGGTTTTGTACGCGCCAGTCGCGCATGCTGGTAATGAAGTTATCAATTCTGAATACAACTTTGTAATGACGAAGATTATGACACTCTTCGCGTGGCTCGTCGGTGTCTCTGCTGTCATACTCGATAACGTTGTGTACTACACAGTTGTCACGATGGGAACCTATGTGAAAAATCTTGTTGCCGTCGACACTACATGGCGCATCCTGCGCGACATCGCGAACATTATACTCATCTTCGGCTTCCTCGGGGCGGGCATCGCGACAATACTTAATGTTGATAAGTTTGGATGGAAGACAAAGATGCTCCCGATGCTTCTCGTCGCCGCGGTCTCTCTTAATTTCTCACTTTTTGTTTGTGAAGCGATGATAGATGGTACAAATCTTGTTGCGACACAATTCTATACACAGATAAACGGTGGACAGATTACTGGCACTAAGCATACTGATGTTGGGTCTATCTACCGTGTTTCAAATGAAGGAATTTCAAGTAAGCTTATGAATCAATTAGGGCTTCAGACACTATACAACGCAGCGACTGGCGAAAACAGAGATACTATGTTTAAGGGAGATAACCCATGGTACATCGGCTTTATGGGCATAATACTTTTCATGGTTACGGCGTTCGTAATGTTCTCCCTCGCCTTCATACTCATCGCGCGTTTCGTAGCGCTAATCTTTTTTATCATATTCTCTCCAATCGGGTTTATGGGGCTGGCTATACCACAGATGAAGAACAGAGCAGACCAGTGGTGGAAACATTTCCTTGAACAAATTATCACAGCTCCTGTACTCCTTCTTTTGCTCTACGTAGCTCTCGCTGTCATTACTGATGAGCAGTTTCTCACCGGTTTTGGCGAAAAGCCAAATTTTCTAGCTTTATTTGGAGAAGGAGAGAAAATGAATCTGCAAAGTTTCGTCGGCGCCATGCTCCCATTTCTAGTTGCAATCGGACTTCTTTTAGTAGTTGTCATAAAAGCAAAAAGTATGTCCGCATGGGGCGTCGGCTGGGCGACGAAAACTGCGAGTCGGCTCTCTGGGGCAAAATTGATCGCTGGCGGACTCGGTGCAACTGGTCGTTATGGTGTCGGGATGCCTAGCAGATATCTTGCAAAAGGTCTGCGTAATACAGGATTCGGTAGAACATTCATCGGCAGGGGTATGGTAGACAAACTCGAGAAAACAGCAGGTAGGAGTTTCGATGTTCGCAACACCGCATTAGGTGGGAAGTTGGCTGGGTCTGCTGGTCTCAATATGGGTGTAGGGCATAAGGGCGGTTATGAAGGGGCTCTTAAAGAACGTGTAGCATCGTATGAAAGAGCAAGAGTCGGAATTGTAGGAAGTCGTGATGTGACAAAAGAAGAAATGAATACGATTTCAGAGGCACGCGCACAGGCATCGGAAACTAGAAGCGCTTATTCTGAAGCACAGAGAGAGTATGATAAAAATAAAGCAGAGGTCGAACAAATTGAAAGTTCAACAATAGATCTTAATAAACAAGCTAAGCTAGAAGTCGCAAAGAGCAATCTAGCTATAAGTTCGGAAAAACTGAATGAGACAAGAAAACAGCACAAAGAAGCATTAGGCACAGCTAAAAAAATGATTGCAGATACACGGACTGCAGTTTCAGAAAAAGGACGGAAAGCGGTCTATCAAGAAAGACTCGCAAATAAATGGGGCATAATTTCTGTTTTTGGAACTGCGGCGTCTGAATCGGCAAAGAAACACGTCAAGGAAGAGAAAAATAAGCAAACTCTTTCCGGAGCAATAGAAAATTATATGAAGTCCAAAGCCTACGGCCAAAAGGTAGAAAAAGAGGAAGGAGAAAAAAAAGAAAAGCCACCGGAAGAGAAAAAATAACTAACTATGAACCAAGACAAACCGGAAATAACATTGAATGAAAGTGTCGCAGAAGTGATGCGGTCATTGCCACCGGCTATACAAGAATATCTCGCACAGGAGAGATATACGCCTATCGCAAAAGGTTTGATGACTAAATATCAGCTCCGTATTGATCAGGGAGGTGTTCTCGAACGGGAAATAATGTTGCTCCTGATGGGTATTGAGAACCCAGATGAATTCACTCAAACACTCGCTGAAGAGGCGCGACTTGACCAACAAACTATAAACGGCATCACACATGACGTAAATGACCAAATTTTCGTGCCACTGCAAGAAGAAATGAAGCGTAGCGGAAGCGAGGTTCCAATGACTCCGAAAGTCGAACAGCAGACGGCGAAGCCCGTTATTCCTCAACCGCAAAAATATTTTCACCTAGAGAACAAAATTCCTCCTCCGCCACGCCCCGTGCAGATACCGGTAGATAATAAAAAATTGCTTGAAGATCATGAGGAACCGCATATCGATCTTTCTCCTCCACCACGACCCGTCACGCCAGCGAAGCCGTATTCGGATGATCCCTACCATGAGCCAATTGAGTTATAATGGAAACGTCATGAAGTTTTTCGCGTCATTGATTATTATCACCTCGGGTTTCTTT
>PFPP01000052.1 GCA_002793115.1 Candidatus Kaiserbacteria bacterium CG_4_10_14_0_2_um_filter_50_16 | reverse complement strand
ACCGATGCAAGAAGCTGCATCCGAAGTCCAATAGAGTGTCGAGGACTGGCCGCTGTCGATCGGATTCGGACTGGCATAAAAATCAACAGTTGGAGGCGTGTAGAGGGCGGTACATACGGCCGAACCGCCAGTGATGCCATAGAGAGAACCAGAAGGATCACTCATACTAATCCAGCCGATACCATCAGAACCCCACGCGTAGCCGCTCCAGTTGCAGGTGGTCTTGTCTTGAATAATCCACGAAAGGTCAATCCATCCGTCCCAGCCACCGCTATTAGGGTCGAGGTTCATATTCCCGCTACAAGCATTACCTGAAAACGCTGCGCAGGCACGCGCCCAGCCGGTAACATATCCAGTGCCAGGAATGACACTCGGCGCTGGATGTGCCCCATCCGCAGTTGACCCGTTGAAATCAACCCAACCGAGATTTGAAGACCATGCATAGCCGGAAAGATTACCATTATTGTCTTCATACACGCCGTAGAGAGAACCACCAGTAGGGTCATTGAAACTAATCCAGCCCATGGTTGGAGTATTTGTGTTGCTTGTTGTATCAGTAACCGCAGACCATGCAAAGCCGGTAAGAGGATTCGGACCAGAAGCAGCGGTAGCAGTTAGGTGCGGTAACAATAAGATATTCCCTGCGACAACGAGCACGGCGACAAACAGCGACCAGTGGAACAAGCGAGAAGGGGGTGTGGACGACATATTATTTTTTTGGAGTAAGCGAGTCGAGTATTGCGGCGGTATCGGCGGCGGATTCTTTCGTCGCCGTCTTCGACGGCGTGAGGGTCTTTAGTATAGCGGCAGTACGACTCGGATCGCTGGTCGTGGATACCGTCGGCGCGAGCGAGCGCAATATGTCTTCCTGCGTTTGTGCAGTGTTAGCCGATGGAACAGAAGGTGATGCGACGAACGGGAACCAGCCGTAGAACCAGCTTATCCACAACCATACCGCCACTACGGCGACGATAAGAACTGCTATCCACTGCATCTCATTTCCCTCGTAGAAAGATCGTATGCGGTTATTCATATCTATCATTTGTTCATTGTACCACCCAATTTAAGACTGGGGAGGCGGAACGCGACGGATGTGGATAGCGGCATATGACATTACTTCGTGTTACTCGCTTCGGGTGTCGGAGATATCAAGAGAAGATTCGTGGGGAATGGGTTCTTATTCGCCCGAAGTGCGGAGAGCTGTGAGGCGACTGCTGTCGCATTGTCGCTCGACATATCTGCGATCGCTTGCATCTGCGCGAACGCATTCTTGAAGTCGCTCTGTTTCGCATAGACCGCCGAGAGGAAGTAACGCGCATTCGCGAACTGCGGATTGACTGCGACCGCCTTCGAGAGCGCCATTCCGGCATTCGCGAGATCGTTCTGCGCCGCATAGAGGATGCCGACTTGGAAAAGGATATTCGGATCGTTCGGAGTGAAATAGGCAGCCGCGAGCGCAGAGGCGAGCGCATCCTTCACATTGCCGTCTTCCACTTCGAGCTGGGAAAGGAGGAAGATGGCAGCCGTGTAGTCCTGTTTGAGCGCAATGGCGGCTTTCAAGTCATTCTGGGCCGATTTGATATCCTTGTGTGCGATATCGAGTTGCGCGAGGATATACTGAATTTGCGGATTCGTCGGGTTCAATGATTGCGCTTTATCGTACGAAGCTTTGGCGCTCTCATACGCACTTGTAACGCCGAGCGGAACAACCTGGGCGTAGAGATTACCGAGCGCGAGCCAATTCTGATAATCAGAAGGATCGAGGCGTGTCGCAGTTAATGCGGCATTAATTCCCTCGGAGAGTGCCGACTGGAATGCCTGTTGTGCGAGAGCAGCCGGCAAAGTCGAAGAAGCCGCTATCTGACCAATTCTCGCAATTGAAACACTCGCTTCGAGTCGATAAGCGGCCGCACTCGGTGCAAAAGAAACGGAACTCTGCGCGGCCCGATCGGCTTTATCGAGATCGCCTGCGGAAAATGCAGTACTCGCGCTCGCAAGCTCTGCCAGAGCGACAGAGCGCCCAATGAGTGCATAGGCGGCAATAACCGACGCGAACAGGAGAATGGTGAGTGAGAACACAATAACGAAACCAATACGCGGAGAGCGCGAGAATATAACGCCCCATTGCCCTCCGCGCGCCGCGAATCTCGTTGTCGAGATGAAGAAACCCGCGAAGACAAATGCTAGAGAGAGAATAACCACGTTTGGTAGATCGAAGAAAGTAATGGCAAAGAGGTAGATCGAACTGACGAATGAAAGTATTGCAACAGAACGAACATATGTATCTTGTGGCGCGCGCAGAATAAGCATTCGAAGACCGAGCACGATAAAAAATCCCAGGAACACAATCCACGCGATAATTCCTACGATGCCGGTCGTTACGAACGAGGTCGGAATAAAGCCGATGCCGGAAGAAAAGTCGATATTCCAAAACATGGTTGAATTAAGAGAAGCATCGCGATACTTAAGCCATTCGACGCCGAAAGTGCCCGGGCCGGTGCCGAAGACTGGTGCAGTGGCATATGACGCGCGCGCCACCGAAAACGTCGATTGCCACGAAGGGCGCACGTCGAGTACGTTTACATGAAATGCATTTGCGAGTGCGCCGCCGAGCGTTCCACCGATAAGGAAAAAGAGTGAAATTGCGAGCACTGAGAGCGGTGGAATAATCGAATGCGTACTACCGTTTGTTTCGGTCTGCGAGTCACCTATCGAGGCAACCTCATCGAGATCGAGATCGGCATCTGCTGTTTTCGGCCCGCGCTGCATCACTGCCTCGACAAAGAGACCGAGTGATACGAGTGCAAGAAGCACCCAAACAATTGAAGAATTCGCGAGAGCGAGTAGGACGAGAGCAATCACGCCACTTATGACGAGCGCGCGATGGGTGCGTTGTGAAAATTCGATAAACCGAAATGTAATGAGAATGCCGACCACGCCAAGCCCGAACAGAAATGCAAGATCAGTGAAGGAACCGACAACCGAGAACAACGGTGAAATCGTATTTGGCACGAATTGTCCAACAATGACGATGCACATCTCAAGAAAGGCGATAATGCCGAATACAACGACGCCGGTGCGGAAAAATGAGCTGTAATGTTCAGGACGTCGTAATATAAGCGCGGTCAACGTGCCAAGAACCGTCGCGAAAAGCACGAAACCGAGCGTGTCTGGTTCAAACGCAGACCCCCAGAACGCATTGGTGAACGATACACCCGAGAATGCAGCCGAGAGTGCATAAGCGATGACTGGCAACCAGAGTGCGGCTACGAGTATGAACGGAGGAAAAATAATATTACCCCGCGAGAGACGCGCGAGAATATAGAGTGCGAGCGTAATAAGCGTACCCGCTGCGAGCAGGAAGGTCTTCGTAATTGCTAACGGAACCGCAGTGAACGGAATAAAAACGAATATACCCACGATGAGTGTCGCGAAAAGTGCCCAGATACTTATGGTCTCAAGCGAGCGATATGGGTACATAATGAATAGTATCGGTTTATCAATAGTAATGTGTAATAATTAATCGCGTTGTCCCCAGTTACAAGGATGGCTCCTCTGCATCTCCCTGAATAAACTGCGCCAGTTTCTCGATTGGTGTCATACCTATCGTACCATGCACTCGTTCGTGGTTGTAGTGATCAACGTAGGCATAGAGGATACGGCGCCGTTCGTCTCTCGAGGCGAAGTGATGTTTGCGATGCCATTCCTCTATAAGGGTACGGATGACACGCTCTGCCTTGCCGTTGGTCTTGGGTGTTCTTGGTCTAGTGAAGTGCTGGGTGATGTTGTTCTCGCCGCACCATGCGACAAAGGCGTGATTCTTGGTCCCTCTCCATTCAGTGCCACGATCGGTATACCAGTCACGAATAGTGAAAGGCAATCGTTCTTCAGTTATAGTACCGAACACCACTGATGACTCCTGCGACTTATCAGGCAGTATGTCAGCCACCAAGTTCCGTGAGAAGTCATCGAGAGCCACATAGAGCCGTTCTCTTGGTATTCCCTTGGTTTCTCCTTGGAGCCGAGGAAGCATTTTGGTGTCAGCATGCACCATCTCTCCAGGGTATGACTTCTCATACCGCTTGATGGCAAGCCGTTCTGCGCGTTTCTTGAGTTTTGCCTCTGTTTTCATAAGCTTCTTGAGTCCATATTCAATAGTACGATACCGCTTGTTAGTACTGTCGTGAACAGTGAAGTCCTGCAATCTTCCTCGTACCACAATGCGCCATATTACTCGCTTGTCCACATGGTATTCGTCTGCAAGGAACCGTTGAGAACGTCCGTCCACCCATCGCTGATACACCTCCCGTCGCAGAGCTTCGGGGAGTTTCGTATGTTTGTGCATGATGAATTGCGTTGATTAATCTGTTAATACACCAATCGTACCAATCAACACAGGTTTCTATCAGGAGTGGGGACAACGCGTTAATTTTTTACATCTTAGGCCATTCCCTGCTATGGCAAACCGAAACGACTTCGGAGCCCGCTGGCAAACGCATTGTTGTCCCGCAATAGGGGCTCATTCGCAAAGGAGAAAATCATGAGCAATCTCACTCTAGATGTTGGTCTCGCTGCAAAACTCAAGGTGGCGTTCGCACGCTCCGGTTGGACGGAGCAACTGATTGACGCGGCCTGTGAAGGCGACAAACTCGGTCAGTTCCGCCAAGTCCTGCTCGGCCGCGCAGTCATCACGAAGGTCGACATCGACTGCGATGCCGCTCCCTTCAACCCATGGGCCAACAATTACTTCACAATCGAAGAGCACCAGAAGGGTGGTCAGTGGAAGTTCGACCCCAAACAGGTCGATTTCTTCCTCTCAAGTGGCCAGAAGGATGGCAAGGTCGTCGAAGGCAACGAGCTCCGCAAGGAGCTGGTGAAGAAGCCCGTCTTTAACGCCAACGTCCTCGACTACCTGCTCGCGCATCCCGAACTCATTCCAGATGAGTGGAAGACGGATGGAAACGGGGACACCCGCTGCATCTTCTTCTGGGGTACTGTCTATCGCGACCGCGATGGCTACCTTTGCGTCCGATGTCTCTATTTCGGCGACAAGTGGAGCTGGAGCTACCGCTGGCACAACGAAAGGTGGCACAGCGTCTACTTCGCGGCTGTGCGTGCAAGTTGAACTCGGTGCTTTGAACCTTTGAACCTTTGGACTTTGTCCTTGCCCCCGCATTCTTATGCGGGGGCTCGTTTTTATTTTTTTGATACACTGGTAACGGCATTAGGTGAATACGCGGGAAATTACGGTTTCCCGCTACCGAGGCCAGTATTCGTATGTTGAGAGCATCTGTGATTACGGTTGCAGGTGGAGGACGTACGCAGACACTTCAAAAAAAGAAGATACTTGGTTCGTTTTCTTGCGCTCGGCAGCAAGCCCCGATAGAGTGAGCAGATGTTGAATATTGGAATCGTCGGATTACCGAACGTGGGGAAGTCCACGCTTTTTAATGCGCTCACGAAGGCGTCAGTGCCGGCGGAGAATTAT
>PFPP01000046.1 GCA_002793115.1 Candidatus Kaiserbacteria bacterium CG_4_10_14_0_2_um_filter_50_16 | reverse complement strand
GCAGAATCCCTCTCACTTCGCCGATTCTGTTGTCTCCATCCATGCGTATCGCGAGACGGGGCTGGGTCGGTTCACCGCTTGAATCATTGGTGTAATACACATAAAAATCTCCGCTTTCAATTTGCGTTTGAGCCGTGGAATGTCCTGCCGTGCACCAACCGGTGCCTTTGCCCTCGAGTGATTGAAAAAGTTTCTCCGCATCGCCGTCTCTTCCCTGTTCGTATTTCACCCATTCTCCGTGAATTTCCTCGCGGTTCTCCATCGAGGCGGCGAGGGATTTTGAAATGAGCTCGGCATAAAGATTTGGAAACTTCTTGGAAAATAACTCCTTGATTTCCGGTTCTTTGAGATTCTTATTATCTTCTTTTACCTTTTTGTAGATATCGGCGATCTGCGCAAGCGGTTCGCGGTAGATGTCGGGGTACGGAGCGACCGTGCTGTCGGTGCGTTTCTTGAATTCGCCACGCTCTTTATCGAACTGGGAAAGCTTGGTGACGTTTCTCCACACAAAATATTTGAACCATGCCGGATAGACGGCGTCTTCCGAAGTAAGATAGTCCATCCATACGCTCAACCGCCCGTTGCACTTCATGAGATGTCTGCAATCCGGGGTTTTTGAGGTGTAACGGATGCTTTTCCATGTCCTTACTTTAGCAAAAATTCATTTTTTAATAAAGATGGTAGAATAGGGCGATGCATGATCTTATGATTATTGGTGGAGGACCTGCCAGCGTTGCCGCAGGTGTATACGCGGCTCGCAAGCGCCTGAAGACCGCCATCATCACTGAAGAAATCGGCGGGCAGTCGGCTGTGTCAGAAGGCATAGAGAATTGGGTTGGCTCGCCAAAAGTGAGTGGTGCCGAGCTCGCGAAGTTGTTTCGCGCACATCTTGACGCGGTTAAGGGTGACGCCGTCACATTCGAAATGCACGAACGCGTTGTATCGCTTGAGCAGACACCGGAAAAGTTGTTTTTGGCAAGAACGAAAAACGGAAAAGAGTTTACTGCGAAAGCGGTACTTATCGCCTCGGGCGCCGGCAGACGGAAGTTAGACATTCCCGGCGCGGAGAAATTTGAGAACAAGGGCGTCACCTATTGCGCTTCCTGCGACGGGCCGCTCTTCAGCGAGATGGATGTTGCTGTAATAGGTGGCGGTAATGCCGGTTTTGAAACGGCATTACAACTTCTTGCCTACGCAAAATCCGTCACACTTATCCACAGACATGCGGAGTTTAAGGCAGATCCGATAACTGTAGAGAAGGCGCGTGTGCATCCGAATATGCGCATCATCGCGCCTGCCGAGCCGACTGAAATTATGGGCGAACAATTCGTCACCGGTCTGAAATATAAAGAAAAAGATTCGAGTGAAGTGAAAGAACTCGCTGTTTCTGGCATCTTCGCCGAGATCGGCGTCGTGCCGAACACTGGATTTGTTGAGGAGATGGTCGCACTTGACGACATAAAGCGCATCAAGGTCGATCCGCGCAATCAGCGCGCGAGTATCGAAGGCGTGTGGGCCGCCGGCGATTGCACCGACGAGCTCTATCATCAGAACAATATCGCCGCTGGAGACGGCGTGAAGGCGCTTGAAGATATTTATCTCTGGCTCAAGAAAAAATAAATCCGTATGCCTGTCATTTCAATTATTATTCCGACACTGCGAGAAGAACAATTTTTGGAACGCACGTTGAAAAGTTTTAAGGGCTTGAAAATACCGCATGAAATTATCATCAGCGACGGAGGGGGCACTGATAGAACACTAGACATTGCAAGAGAATATACGGACAAGATAACTGTGTGGAACCAACAACGCCGACAAACATTCGGCGAGGCGAAGAACGCTGGTGCCGAGCTCGCTAGCGGGAAATTTATAGTGATGATAGACGCTGATGTCATAATTCCGGAGCCAGAAATATTTTTTAAGGAAGCGCTCTCGCTTTTTGATAAGAAACCCTCACTCCTTGCGATTACCGTACCGCTTCTACCATTGCCTGAAAATAAATCTTTAGTGGACCGGCTTTTTTGCAAGCCGTTGAACTGGTTTTATATCATCTCCAACAATATTTTTCATTCAGGCAATTCTTCCGGCGAATTCCAGATGATCCGCACGGACGCATTCAAAAAGATCGGTGGGTTCGGCGAGCATCTCGCCGCCGGAGAGGACAACGAATTGTTCCACCGGCTCGCCGCTCTCGGACGGACATTGTCGTATAGGAAGCTCTGTGTGCGGCACTCGCTTCGGCGCGCTCATAAGCTCGGTTGGCTTCGCACCTACGGCATTTGGCTCAAAAACGGCCTTTCGGTCGCATTCCGCGGTAAGGCCGCGTATAAGGAATGGCCGGTCGTGCGCTAGTAATTTCTTTTCGTTGTCCGACAACTTTTGGAATTTGCACGAGTTGCTGTTACGGTTCTTCAAAAAACCCGTGAACAGAAATCTCTGAAGCCCGACTTCTGAACTTCCGGAACGGCAGAAAGTAAAGCGCAACCAATGAGACGGGCTGATTATTTTTTATGTATACTATCCTTATGAGCGCTTCTGCCGTCATAGCTTTATTCCTTCAATATAAATATCCCATCTTGGCCGCGCTCGCCTTTCTTGAAGGACCTTATATCATGATGCTATCGGGTGTGCTTATTAAACTCGGGATGTTCGCACTTATTCCGACGTATATTGCTCTCTCAATTGGAGACCTTCTTGACGACATTTTGTGGTATTTCATAGGGTATCATTTCGGGAATCGATTCGTGCGCCGTTTCGGAAAGTTTTTTGATATTGACGAGAAAAAAATTGAAAGTGCAAAAGAGCTTTTTATCCAACATCGAAAGAAGATACTGTTGGGTTCGAAGGTGACGGCTGGCTTCGGTCTCTCGCTCGCTACGCTCTTTACCGCCGGTCTCGTCAAAACACCCTTCGGAGAATATTTGACAATCAATTTCTTCGGTCAATTCATCTGGACCGGTATCATGCTCGCTGTCGGTTATTTCTTTGGTAATCTCTATCTCGTCGTCGACAACGTACTCGGAAAAGTATTCATCATCGTGCTCGCTCTTCTCGTTCTATATCTTCTGCTTCGATTAGGTCGCCGCCTCGGACGCCAAGCAAGAAAAGATTTAGCGAATAAAAATTAACTTATTAAAGAAAGCCTCTACTGAATGTTCCCAGCTATACTGTTCCGCTTTTTTTCTGCAGTCCGTAGGAGAAAGTCCCAGACACTTCACTGCGGCCTCGCTAAGATCTTCGCTCAGATACCCGTCTTTACCTTGAGTAATAATATCGCGCGGGCCCATGACGTCATGCGCGGCGACCGGTAGGCCGCAAGCGAGCGCCTCGACGACGACTAGGCCGAATGTCTCGGTCCTAGAAGGAAAAACGAAAACGTCAGAGAGTGAGAGCCAGTCGACCAACTCCTGTCCGCGCTTATATCCGATAAATGTATTTCCTTCGCCATATTTTTTCTTCAATTTCGTTCGATCGGGACCATCCCCTATCACGAGCTTCGTGCCGGGCAGTTTAAGCTTCAGAAATTCCTCCGGACTTTTTTCAGGCGCGAGGCGACCGAAATACACAAACACCGGCTTCGGTAAGGGCGGCAGGGGTGGTGCCGAATTACGTATGAATAGGTCCATATTCACTCCGAGCGGCACGATGACGATATGCTTAAAACCAGTCGATTCCAGCTCACTCTTTAAGCTTTCCGTCGAGACCATCGTACGGACGGCGGCTGAGTGGAACCGCCGCATGAGGGCGTATATGGGGCGCAAGAGCCCTCGTAGACGTATATCCACATATAATTGGAAATTGGTGTGATACCACGTCGTGAAGGGTATCCCGCGTCGGAGACAGGCGGCGCGCGCCGCCCACCCGAGCGGCCCTTCGGTCACGATATGAATCGCGTCCGGCTGAATCTCAGCAATCATTTTGGCGACTCTGCGGCGCGCGAAGAGAGCAAGACGAATTTCTGGATACATCGGCAGAGACACGGTCCTAAATTGTCCCGGTTCTATAATGACGATCTGATACCCTAGCGCTTTAAGAGCGTGTATGTGTGCGTCTAGCACGCGCGTTACGCCATTTATCTGCGGCGCCCACGCATCGGTTACCAACAATATTTTTTTCATGTTGGCGGAGGCGGTGAGATTCGAACTCACGATACCTTGCGGTATACCGGTTTTCGAAACCGGCGCACTAGACCAACTATGCGACGCCTCCGTGTTCGCAATCCTAGCATTTCGAGATGGAAATGATAAGGTTTCAAGTACGGCCCTATCGTCTAACGGTTAGGACAGCGCCCTTTCACGGCGTAAATCGGGGTTCGATCCCCCGTAGGGTCACAAATTTATGTTCTGTGATATAGTTTCTCCACGCGCGGTTAGCTCAATTGGTAGAGCGTCACATTGACGTTGTGAATGTTATAGGTTCGAGTCCTATACCGCGCACTATGCGACCGAAACGATACCAAAAATATACAGAGAAGCGCGTGCCGGCGCGTGGCACACAACCCTCCAAAGGGAAGATTTACATGTATGGCAAGCATGCGCTTATGGAGGCGCTTCGGAATACCCCTCAGGTTGTCCGTAAAGTATTCCTCGCGCCAGATTTGCTAGATACAGAATTGCGCTCACTTCTCGATAAACACGAGATTCCTACTGCTACACTCGCGCCCGGTAAAGGCAAAGAGCTTGTTGGCAGAGACGCGGTGCACCAAGGCGTCATCGCGATTATGAATCCAACTTCTTTGCTTATTTCTCTGGATGATTTTTTGGCGACCCTTCCTTTGTTAAAATCCTCTACCCTTCCTACGTCAAGGTCGTCTAAAATCGCGGTGGCAATTTTGGGCGAAGTGCAGGATCCACATAATGTCGGAGCTATCATCCGCTCTGCAGCCGCTTTCGGTCTCTCGGCTGTCCTTATCCCCGAACATAATCAGGCGAGCATTACTGGCGCAGTCGTGAAGGCATCTGCCGGCATGGTGTTCCATATTCCTCTCGTTTATATAGGGAATGTGAATCACGCGATCAAGGTGTTGAAAGAAAAAGGTTTCTGGATCTATGGACTCGCGAAGGGTGGTGCGACGTCTCTCGGCACTGACACATTCGACGCACCAAGTGCGTTTATCGTCGGGAATGAAGGCGCAGGCATTCGGGAAAAAACTCGCGCCGCCTGCGATATCACGCTTAACATCCATATACATGCGCGGACCGAGTCGCTGAATGTCGCCGTCTCTGCCGCGGTTGTCTTCTACGAATGGTCGAGAAAACATCCGGAGGCGCTATGAGATACGATCAGCATCTTGTTTCTTTCCCGTGGAACGATTACGAACTGCTCGATTCGGGCGAGCATATGAAGCTGGAACGATTTGGTGAGATTATCGTCGCACGGCCGGAGACGCAGGCACTTTGGCGAAAGCGGCGTCCAGAACTCTGGAAAGATACCAATGCCGAATTTGCTCAGCTGGAGAATGAGACGCGGAAAGGTACGTGGCATACAAAAAATCCTGTGCCAGAATCGTGGCAGATGTCGTGGCATGACGCGCGATTCTCCGCGCGACTCACCGGATTCAAACACGTCGGTGTTTTCCCCGAACAAGCGCCGAATTGGGAATGGATCGACGCCCATGTTCGGGACGTTATACGTCCTGCATCAGATGCAGGACGTATAACGTCCTACATTCCGAATGTATTGAACTTATTTGGATACACGGGAATCGCATCAGTCGTCACAGCACTTGCCGGGACGTACGTAACGCACGTTGACGCATCGAAACAGTCGCTCGATTGGGCGCACGAAAACGCGCGACTTTCGGGCGCCGGCGACGATTCTATCCGCTGGATACTCGACGATGCGCTCGCCTTCGTGAAGCGCGAGGCACGACGCGGCGCGATCTACGATAGCATTATCCTCGATCCGCCCGCATTCGGCCGCGGTGCCAAGGGCGAAGTCTGGAAGATTGAAGAAGATTTCTTACCACTTCTCGAATCGTTGAAAAAAATATTTTCAGAAAAACACAATTCTTTTTTTATTGTAAACGGCTACGCGGCTGGCTACGCCAGCCGCGCCTTCGCTCAAGCGATCGAAAGCGTCTTCGATGATATTAGTGGGGAATCTGGCGAGCTTCATATAAAAGAATCCTCTTCAGAGCGCGTCCTACCATCCGGCATCTACGTGCGTTTTGTGCGATAAACGGTACACTAAATATATGCACGAACATAGTAAAGATATCGCGATTCTCTATCACGGCGGCTGTCCCGATGGTTTCGGCGGCGCGTACGCCGCATGGAAGAAGTTCGGCGACACTGCGGAATATATTCCCGTAAAGCACGGACACACCGTGCCCGAGGGCCTTGCTGGCAGGACGTTGTACTTTATAGATTTCTGCTACCCGCAAGACGTTATGGACAACATCGTAGAAACAGCCGCTTCAGTGACCGTCCTCGATCATCACCTCGGCTCCAAGGAAGTCGTTGAGAGCATGCCGATATATGTGTTCGACAAAAAACACTCGGGTGCGACTATTGCATGGAGTTATTTTCATCATACTGTTCCCGTTCCAACATTATTGACATATGTAGAAGACGGCGATCTCTACGTTTTTACATTACCCGACTCCCGCGCAGTGCTTTCTTATGTCTATGCGCATCGATTTACGTTCGAGGAATGGGACCGCCTCGCGCAAGAACTCGAAGAGAGTAGGACGCGAGGGTTGATGATTGAAAAGGGGAAAATTTATGCGGAACATTTCGCCATATTGGTTGAACAGATTGCCAATAAGGCGACACTCATTTCATTCGAAGGATTCGAATGTTACCTCGTAACTGCCGCCGATATGTTTGCTTCGGATGTTGGAAATCGGCTCGCGTGTCTGAAACCGCCCATCGGCATTGTTGCGAATTTTCACGGGGATATACTTAATGTGTCGCTCCGAAGCGATCCATCGGTCGACGTCTCGGTCATCGCGCGGAAATACGGCGGTAATGGGCATCCTCAAGCATCCGCATTCCGGCTCCCATGGGGCGAGCCGCTTCCATGGACGGTTATCCAAAAGCATGAACATCCTCGCCGTTGAGACTTCCTGCGACGAAACTGCGCTGGCTGTACTCGAATGCCGCGGCGACCTCTTGAAAGGACTCGGGGCAGGCGAACAAAGTGCTGTATGTACAGTGCTTGGAAACGCACTCCTCTCACAGGTTGAGATACATAGGGAGTACGGTGGCGTCTTCCCCACACTCGCGAAGCGTGAACATGCGAAGAATCTCGTGCCGCTCCTCAAGGCGGCGCTCGAAGAAGCGGAACTTCTACATGAAGACACACAAGCTATTAGTGAAGAGACACGCGACAAGATTGCGATAATCTTGTCGCGCGAGCCGGAACTATGCGAACCGTTTCTCGATTTCATCTCGGAATCTGAACGACCTGCGATTGATGCGATTGCGGTCACGACCGGTCCCGGACTCGAGCCGGCACTCTGGGTCGGCATCAACTTCGCCAAGGCGCTTGCGCTCGCGTGGCAGAAACCGATTGTTGCGGTAAATCATATGGAAGGACATATTTTGTCCGCTCTTGCCTCTCAGCAAGGCGAGGCCTTGCTGATTGAGAACATACAATTTCCGGTGCTCGCGCTACTCATTTCTGGCGGACATACAGAACTCATACTTATGAAGGAATGGCTCCACTATGAGCTTATCGGTCGGACGCGTGATGATGCAGTCGGCGAAGCGTTCGACAAAGTCGCGCGCATGCTCGGCCTCCCCTACCCAGGCGGTCCGGAGATTTCGCGCCTCGCCGAGTTAGCGCGCCGCAAGGACGCCATACGTCCTACATCAAATGTAGGACGTATGATGTCCTACACATTCAAACTCCCGCGGCCGATGCTACATGATGCGACCTATGATTTTTCGTTTGCTGGATTGAAAACGGCAGTACTGTATCTCCTAAAAAATAATCCGAAAATGAGCGAGGAAGATACAAAGCATGTTGCGGAAGAATTCGAGAGTGCTGTCGCCGATGTGTTGTGGAAAAAGACAGCGCGTGCGCTCGCGGAAACTGGCGCGCGGACACTCGTCATCGGCGGCGGTGTTTCAGCAAACGTACACATCAGACGGACGTTCCGCGAGAATATCGCATGCGAATATCCGGAAGTAAAACTTCGAATACCCGATCTCGACCTTGCCACCGACAATGCCGTCATGATTGCGCTCGCCGGATTCTGCCGCGCTATCCGTAAAGACTTCTCCGCCCCGGATTCCATAATCGCAAATGGCAATGTGCATCTCGCGTAACGCCATATATTTGCTATATTTTTAAGCAATGCCTGAGAAATTCCTACAACCATATAACCCCGCCTCGACAGAGACGCGCATCTATGCGGAATGGGAAAAGAGTGGTCTTTTTAATCCGGATGAATGCATAAAACATGGCATCGCAAAGGCGGATGCACCGGCCTATACTATCGTGTTGCCACCACCGAACGTTACCGGCCGGCTTCATATGGGCCACGCACTTATGATCGCGATCGAGGACATCTTCATCCGCTATAAGCGCATGTGTGGTTACCGGACGCTCTGGCTACCGGGCACCGATCACGCGGCAATCGCGACGCAGTCAGTCGTAGAGAAACAGATCAAGAAGGACGAGGGTCGAAATCGCCACGATCTCGGCCGTGAAGAGTTATTGAAACGCATCGGAGCGTTCGCAACGGGGAACCACAATACCATCGTGAGCCAACTGAAGACGATGGGTGCATCTCTTGATTGGTCGCGCGAAGCGTTTACACTCGACGAAACGCGCAGTCGTGCCGTTCGTGCCGTTTTCAAACAGATGTATAACGCCGGCCTTATCTATCGCGGCAATCGTATTGTCAACTGGGACCCGAAGGGTCAAACGACTATTTCAGACGATGAGATTGTATATGAAGAACGCCACACCAAACTCTACACATTCCGTTATGCGAAAGATTTTCCCATTCATGTCGCAACTACGCGTCCTGAAACAAAAGTGGGTGATGTTGCGGTCGCTGTGCATCCTGATGATGCGCGATATGAAATATTCGTCGGAAAAGAATACGATGTTGTCTTCTGTGATGTGCCGATCCATATAAAAGTTGTCGCGGACAAAAAAGTCGATCCCGCTTTTGGCACCGGTGCCGTCGGTATAACCCCAGCCCATAGCCATATCGACTGGGATATCGCCGATCGGCACCAACTCTCACACGAAGTCACGGTCATAAATGAATATGCGCGGATGACGGTCGCCGGACGCCTCGCGGACAAGAAAACTATCGATGCGCGAGAGATTGTTGTTGATTGGCTGAAAAGCGAAGGATTATTAGAAAAAGAAGAGGACGCAATACAAAATGTCGCGACCGCCGAACGAACTGGCGGCGTTATCGAGCCACTGCCGAAACTGCAATGGTTTATTGATGTAAATAGGAAGATTCAAGGACGCGGAAAGACGCTGAAAGAATTGATGCTAAATCCCATGCATTCCGGGACCATTCAGATTATTCCGGAACATTTTGGAAAAACATACTTTCATTGGGTGGAGAATCTGCGTGACTGGTGCATCAGTCGGCAGATCTGGTACGGACACCGTATTCCGGTCTGGTATAGGGGAGAGGAGATAACGGTCGGCATTGAACCGAAAGAGGCAGGATGGGTGCAGGATGAAGATACGCTCGATACATGGTTCTCATCGGGCCTGTGGACATTCTCGACCCTCGGCTGGCCTGACGCTACCGTCGATCTTCAGAATTATCACCCGACTGATCTTCTTGAAACCGGCTATGACATCCTTTTTTTCTGGGTTGCGCGCATGATACTGATGACTGAATTCACTCTCAACACTATTCCCTTCAAGGCGGTGTACCTCCACGGCCTCGTACGTGATGCGCAGGGGCGCAAGATGTCTAAATCGCTCGGCAATAATTTGGATCCGCTCCATATCTCAGAAAAATTCGGCTCCGATGCGGCGCGGATGGCACTTGTCGTTGGGAACACGCCGGGAACCGATATGCGCATGAGTGAAGAAAAAATAAAGGGATACAAGCACTTCGCGAACAAGCTCTGGAACATCGCACGGTTCGTCTTGGAGAATTCTACAGATTGGAAACAAGATGCACCGCTTACTGAAGACGACAAAGTTGTACTTATTGAGTTAGAAAATAAAATTTTCGAAGTAACAAAAGATATAGATGAATACCGAATTTACCTGGCCGCTGAAAAACTTTACCACTATATATGGCATACATTGGCAGATGGATATATCGAATATGCAAAACAAGCGCTAAACAGCAATGATCTGATAGCCAAAGCTTCTCGAAAAAAAACTTTGATGATTCTACTAGACCATACCTTACGGCTTCTCCATCCTTTCATGCCTTTCATCACCGAAGAAATTTGGTCCTCATTCGCTCTACTCATGCGCGAAACTTCGAAGGATAAGCAATCTGACTACGATAATTTCCTCATGGTCGCGAAGTGGCCTGTTACAATAGAGGCATGACTGTCACTATGCTCGGATACGCATTTCTCGGCGGGCTTTTACCATCTTTCATTTGGCTCTATTTCCTCTTGAAGGAAGATGCTCGTCATCCTGAACCGAAGATGCTCATCGCGCTCGCTTTTGTCATTGGCATGATGGTGGTGCCGCTTGCACTTCCTTTAGAACAATACGCAAAAGCATATCTCTATGGCAATTTTTCGATTCTGACCTCCTGGGCGCTCATCGAAGAATTGCTTAAATACATCGTGGCGGCCGCATGTATCCTCTGGCGGAGCGCCGTGGACGAGGCGCCTGATTACGTCATCTATATGATCACCGTGGCGCTTGGCTTTGCGGCGGTCGAAAATATGCTTTTTTTATTACTACCAATCTCCAATGGAAACTTCCTTATGGGTGTTTCTACCGGCGACTTGCGCTTTCTCGGATCAACACTGGTTCATGTTGTTTCTTCCGCTTCCATCGGTTTTGCATTCGCGTTTTCAGCGAAGTACCGTCCGCTTGCTCGCATCATTGCATCGGCGCTCGGACTTATCCTCGCTACCGCATTGCATACTGCCTTCAACATGCTTATTATGAACCAAGGCGCTTCGATTACACTCGCCGCGTTTCCACTTATCTGGATGGTCGCTCTCGTTTTCTTCGCGGCATTCGAGGTGCTAAAATATTTCCAGTATCGTAATTTTCTTCATAACACTTGACACATATGAACATGAAACGCTCGTTTTTTGATCGTCTCTTCAGCAACCACTCGGCCAGCGATGCTTTTGATTCTTTTGATGAAGAGCTTCAGGCGACAGCATCGCGTAAGGAGACGCCCGTGCGAACGAACGGCTCCGCAAGCCGTCCAGCACCGCTCGATGATAATTCTCCCGGGAACGAGGGACAGCTCCCGGTCGACGTGCACCAGACGGCGAGTGATATTATCATTCGCGCTTTTGTCGCTGGCGTGCGCCCCGATGAGCTCAATATTTCAATAAGCCGCGATATGGTTGAAGTCGAGGGATCACGCATAGAGCGCGAACAGGTCGCCGGCCCCGATTATTTCACACGTGAACTCTTCTGGGGCTCGTTCTCGCGCACGATTCTCCTTCCTCAAGAAATCGATGCCGATGCCTCTTCCGCGAGCGCCAAGGACGGCCTCGTGACCATCATTCTCCCCAAGCTCGATAAAGCGAAACATACGAAACTGCGTGTGAAGGCTGGCTAATGTGCTTGGACCCGGGCTCGAACCGGGGACCCCTTCCTCTTCAGGGAAGTGCTCTACCAACTGAGCTATCCAAGCGTAGCGGAGTTTATTGCCCCACTTTGTAGAAGTTTATCAGCTTTTGCAATTCGGTGGAAGTCGGGAGACCGAAAGGTCCTGAAGCAGTCACTCCCGGTATCGTGGAGAACTTCGAGATGAGCGGTTGCAGATATTGTTGGTAGAGATACAGCGGCAGAGCGAGCACGATAATCCAGATGATAATCTTCCCTACAAAACCGAACCACTGATCGCGCCGGATAGCGCGAAGCATGCGGTTATTATCTTTCGTCAGTGTGTGGGTCTCGTCGAGTAGCCGTTTCAGTTCTGGATCCATATAGCGCACATTCTACCACTTCTTCAATGGCGATTCAGCTAGTTTCCGTACAATCTGTTCAGTTGTGCGCGCGTAAGAGAGCCGACGAAACCAGTAGAATCTATGCCATACTTCTGCTGAAATTGCTTGACGCCTGCAAGCGTTTTGTTGTAAAAGCCGCCGGTAATTTCAGTGGCGTACACGCCCTCGAGAGTAAGGGCGGTTTGCAAAGCGTACACATCATTAGTGTAAGACGAACCGACTCGCAAATTACGACTCCAGGTATGCTTGAAACCTGCCTGTGTCTGGGCAGTAGCATTATTCGTCATCTGATCGAAAGCGCCGATCACGCTGGCGACTTGCGTAGTGCCCGCGGGCATCACGGTAAGCGTCACGCTACTTTGCGACGAACCGCCAGCACCCGCACAAGTCATCGTATACGTTGTCGTCACTGGCGGATTGACTTTTTGATTGCCGGCGAGGGCGACAGCACCGCTCCACCCAGTACCAGAAGCGCTGCATGATGTGGCGTTCGTGGATGACCAAGAAATGGTCGGCAGATCGTTGTATGCTGGCTTAGCGTTAGCGACGATGGATGTTTTACTCACGGCAAGGGTGAGCGTGGGAGCCGCCAAGCTCTGTGCGCTAGTAACTAACGGGGAAAGAAACAGTGCGGAAACACACACCGAGACCATAAGAGAACCGTTGATTTTTGGTGACATACTGATGCGATTATTTAATAAATGACTTTCAGTCCAGTAACGAAGGCATTGTATCACGTACCCCATAAAAAGTCGATACCCGAGTGCGTTTGTTTGACGAAATCCGAACCTATTTTGAACGGA
>PFPP01000043.1 GCA_002793115.1 Candidatus Kaiserbacteria bacterium CG_4_10_14_0_2_um_filter_50_16 | reverse complement strand
AATCGCCGCAACTTTACTTCTCATAAAATCAAAATCTCTTATCCCTGACCTCGACCTGACCGAAGACGAATACGCGGACGTCGAGGATCTGAAGCGCCGCCTCGCAGCGTATGAAAAGGCGCGCGAGGCGGCGCGCGAGCTTTCTCGTATATATGGGCGAAATGTTATGGTGAGAGCGGGAGAGAGCCCTCTTGAAGTCGTCTTTGCGCCTTCGCGCGATCTCTCAGCAAATGCGCTCGCCGAGGCGCTCGCGCGCGTTCTTGCCGCGCGCGAGGCGGTTGAAGCATTGCCTATCGCAAGTGTAAAGCCACTCGTCACTATCGAAGAGATGATGGACCGTCTCGCGAAGCGGGTACAAAGTGCTTTGACGCTTTCTTTCAATGATTTTGCGAATGAGACAAAAGAACGACTGGAAATTATTATCTCCTTCCTCGCTCTTCTCGAGCTTATGAAGCAAGGCGCCGTCGCCGTCGAACAACAGAGTATATACGGCGATATCCGCATTAGCCACACATCCTCTTCCTCTACGCCGCGGTACGGGTAAACAAATCGTGGGGGCGTTGCTCAAGAAGGGGAGCACGGTTATGATAAAGATAATGCTCACCACTCCCGCCGCACTTCACGCACTCCTCTTCGCCTCTGGCGAGCCACTGCAGAAAAAACAACTTGCAGCGCTTCTTGAGATCGGAGATTCTGATCTGAAAACAGTGCTACAAGTCCTCGATAATTCCCTCAAGGGAAGCGGCGTCGCGCTCGTCGAGACCGATACTGAAGTAGAATTGCGCACTGCTCCGGAGGCATCTACCATTGTGAAGAAACTCCGCGAAAGCGAACTTGCGCGCGATCTCGGGAAGGCGAGCCTCGAGACGCTTGCGGTCATCGCGTATCAGACCGGAGGTACCGACAAAAGAGGTGGCGCAACGCGCGGCGAGATCGATTGGGTGCGCGGTGTCAATTCCTCGACCTCTCTTCACACGCTCCTTCTGCGCGGGCTTGTAGAAGGGAGGGAAGACGAGCACGACAAGCGCCGTGTGCGATACAGCTTGACGACCGAGGCACTCGCGCATCTTGGCATTGCGCGCGCCGAAGATCTCCCGCGCGCCGCCGAGCTACAAGCCGTGGCAGAAGGGATCATAAAAGAGGAAGCTGCGTCATAAACATTATGGATTCCGATTCTCCCAAACTTCAGAGGCTCGCTCAACATGCCAGCTTTATGCACGAGATCGGCATAGCGCTTATCGCAGCTTCCGGCATTCTTGCACTTTTTATTTTCATACCGCTTTCTCCCAGAAGTCAGACTTCAAATGCAAGTTCCGGAAGTCTGACTTCTACTTCGATCGTACCGCAGACATTCGCGCAGGTTCCTCTCGAAGCGAAAGCGGCAGTCGTTTACGATCTTGCAACGGGCGAAACACTGTATGCGAAACATGCCGAAGCGCAGTTGCCGCTCGCTTCTCTCACAAAGCTCCTCACGGTCTACGCGGCGCTCGCTGAACTTTCGCCGAATACGCCGATCATCATTCCCGCCGATGCCGTTCATCTTGACGGACCGCATGTTTTTTCTGCTGGACAGACATTCGCGCTCGGCGATCTCGCGCGCATGACACTAACCGCTTCTCTAAACGATGGCGCCGCCGCAATCATAGAAGCGATCGCCGCGCGCGAAGGACGCACGCAGAACGCCGCGCTCGCGAGCGCGGCGGCGGCGCTCGGCCTCGCGCAGACGTATGCGATCAACGGTCATGGTCTCGATATACATGCAACTGTTTCTGGCGGCTATGGTTCCGCGAGTGATCTCGCTCGCCTCGCCGGCGCTCTCGTCGAACAAGCACCTGCCATTGCACAGGCGACGACACAGAGCTCCGCACAAGCCGTTTCAGAGGGCGGTACCTCCTTCAAGGTGGCGAATACCGATCCGATGATTGATGTGGTCCCTCATATCCTACTTTCGAAAACCGGCTATACCGATCTGGCAGGCGGCAATCTCGTGCTTGTTTTTGACGCCGGCATTGCACACCCGATTGCCATCGTCGTCCTCGGCTCTTCGAAGAAAGCTCGCTTTACCGACGGTGCGGCGCTCGTCGCCGCGACCTTCGCCCATTTCGCGGGCGTCGCATCTTTATGATCGCTTCAGACATCATTAAAGTGTTCATTCCCGCAACTGCTTCATTCGTCGTAGGTATTCTCTTTGCGCCGCTACTTACCCATTACTTGTATAAGCACCGTGTATGGAAAAAAATAAAAGGGAAGACTGCTCTTGACGGTTCGGCCGCCGTTGAATTCGCAAAACTGCGCGATGGCACTGAAACATCGACCCCGCGCATGGGCGGTATTCTCATTTGGGTGAGCGTCCTTTTTGTCACAGTCGGCATCTGGTTGCTCGCCCGATTCATACCTATTCCTCTTTTCGAAAAACTTGATTTTTTGAGCCGTAGCCAGACGTGGATACCGCTTTTTGCATTGCTTGCCGGAGCATGTATGGGCTTTGTTAATGATCTGTTCGATATTTACCCTTCCGGTGAGCAGGGCGTGCGGTTGCGTACTCGGCTTGCGTTCGTTACACTTGTTTCTCTTTTCATCGGCTGGTGGTTCTACGCGAAGCTGGATGTTATTGCGATTGGTATCCCGGGAGATGGCGTCCTTACTCTCGGTGCATTGATTATTCCGCTTTTCGTCCTCACCACCATTGGACTCTATGCAGGGGGTGTCATTGACGGCATTGACGGGCTTGCCGGCGGTATTTTCAGTACTGCCTTTATGGCATATGCCGGCATTGCCTATTTCCAAAATCAGATCAACTTAGCGGCTTTTTCCGCGACACTTACTGGTGCGATACTCGCCTTCTTGTGGTTTAACATACCGCCGGCGCGCTTCTGGATGACCGAAACCGGTACGATGGGCCTCACTATGACGCTCGCCGTCATCGCTTTCATGACTGACACGCCGGGGAGCGGCTATGGCATTGCCGCTTTGCCCATTATCGCCTTTCCTCTCGTGATAACTGTTGTGTCGAACGTCATCCAAGTTGCTTCAAAAAAAATACGCGGCAAAAAAGTGTTCCGCATAGCGCCTTTACATCATCACTTCGAGGCCCTCGGCTGGCCGGCGTATAAGGTCACGATGCGCTATTGGATCATCTCTATCGTGTGCGCCATTGTCGGCATGACCGTAGCGCTCTTGAAATAAATATGAAATTCATTTCTGGCGACCGCATGTTTCTTATGCTTATGTTCTCTATTGCGCTCGCCGGTCTCGCTATTTTTTCTTCGGCGGCGCTCGGTCTCCTCGCACGCGAGAGCAGTTCCGTTTCGCGGGACATTCTGCTTCAGGCGGGATTCGGTTTCGGGATCGGGCTCCTTGCGTTTCTCCTCGCACGAACCGTTCCTCTCGCATGGATAAAGCGCTTCGCACCGTATATCTACGCGCTCACTATACTTTTTTCCCTGCTCGTTTTTGTGCCGGGATTGGGGTTCCATTCAGGCGGTGCGACCCGCTGGATCGATTTTGGTTTTATGACTATGCAGCCGGCGGAATTCTTAAAAATCGGTTTCATTCTCGTGCTCGCCTGGTGGCTCGCGTCGCGCGTGCGACAACTTGCACACCCGAAGAATGGGTTGTTTCCTTTTATTGCCTTTCTCATCTTGCCTTCTCTCATCTTACTCGCTCAACCGAATACCTCTACGACGCTTCTCATCCTCGCTACTGGCGCGGTGATGTATTTCGTCGCAGGAGCGCCACGGCGTGATTTCGGCATTCTCACTCTTGGCAGTATCCTCGTCTTCGGCATCGTCATACTCGTACGGCCGTATGCACTTGAGCGCGTGAAGACATTCCTGAACCCTTCGGCGAATTCCTTAGGTAGCGGGTATCAAATCCAACAGTCTCTGATTGCCATCGGCTCCGGCGGCCTCTGGGGGAGAGGATTCGGCCAAAGTGTCGGAAAATTTAATTACTTGCCGATGCCCGACGGCGACTCGGTCTTCGCCGTTTTTGCAGAAGAAACCGGTTTTGTCGGAGCCGCTATATTGCTACTCTTTTTTATCGGATTCGCGGCGCGCGGCATCGTGATAGCTGGGAATTCGCGCGACCTTTTCGGCGGGCTCATCGCCTTCGGATTCTCGTTCATTATCATCCTGCAAGCGTTTATTAATATCGGCTCGATGCTTGGTATCATACCGCTCACCGGTTTACCTCTGCCTTTTATCTCTCACGGAGGAACCGCTCTCGTAGCCGTTTTCCTTATGTGCGGCCTCATCCTCAACGTCGCTGCTCATCGCAATTCTCTCTAAATAATGATTTGAAAAAGGGTCTACAGGAATGCGGTATCGAGGTGGACTTTCTTCTCGATGTAGACAAACCATGGGGCTTTGGAGGAATACTTGAGCCACATCGGCAACGGGCGAGTAGTGATGAGAGGCACAGGTTCATCGAGTATTCAATTGCGATTCCGCGATTGGAAAAAGACATCGGTGAATGCGAGGATTGTGGCGGTAAGCGCGAGGTTGATGGCATTGAATGTTTTCATTGTATGGGAACCGGCAGGAAAACAGTTATAGAATGGAATGTCATTAACCGTATTGCCGCAACACTTCATGTTCTCGGGTTCGTCTTGAATAAACCTGATAAGAAGTTGCTCATCGGGATCGACACAAAACGAAAACAACTTTTGTCGTTACAGACGTTTTTCGCGAGTGGGAATGCTCCCATCGGAGCGACTCTTTCAAGGGCGTTCGGCGATTACGTTCGCTCACTTTCGGGGCAAGAGCTGCCAGAAGTAAATGCAGCAATCAAGAACGCCTATCTGCATATGTTTCCGAGACGTCGACGATTTAGTCGATTCGAATCTTGTGTTTATGAAAAAGGCCAACTCATTGTTGGTATTCCAGGCGATTCTTGCGGTTTATATGTAGATGGCACGAGTAAGAGCTTGCATGAAGCCTCGGGACCGATGGAGCTCGATTGCCACAACGTGGATATGGACCCGATCAGCAACTGACTCTACTCTGTGGTCTCGCTAAACTCGCTGGAATGGCAAGAATAGCATGTACTTCCACATGATGAAATAACATGCTTTATGTTCTTTTAACCGCCACGTTTCAATTGTGGCGGTTTTTTATACAAATTAGGTGCGGTATACTGTCACTATTATGACAATAGTATTCACAGGCGGAGGAACGGGAGGGCATTTTTATCCGATTATCGCCATTGCCGAGGCGATCAGCGATCTTGTGCGTGAAGAACACCTTGTCGCACCAGCGCTTTATTATTTCGCGCCGAACGCATTCGACCAGGAAGCACTTTTTGAAAATGGCATCGCCTATGTCCATATTCCAGCGGGGAAGATGCGCCGCTATGCCTCGCTCCGGAATATCACTGATGCGTTTGTTACCTTGGCTGGAATAGTATCGGCTCTCTTTACTCTCTTTCGTCTGTACCCTGATGTCGTGATGAGCAAGGGCGGGTATGGTAGTGTGCCGACGGTGCTCGCCGCTCGCCTCCTGCGCATTCCCGTCGTCATTCACGAGTCAGATGCGAAGCCCGGGCGCGCTAATCTGTTCGCCGCGAAATTCGCGGTGAACATCGCCACATCTTTCGAAGGCGCGGCGAATTATTTCCCTAAGGATGTACAACATAAGATCGCCCGCACCGGCATTCCGATCCGAAAAGCGCTCATGCGGGTAGAAACCGAAGGCGCCCGTCAGTATCTCGGACTCGAAATAGGAATACCGACAGTCTTTATCATCGGCGGCTCGCAAGGTGCGACAAACATAAATGAAGTCGTCCTCTCGTCTCTGAAGGATCTGGTTTCGTTCGCCAATATCATCCATCAGACTGGCCGAGCGCATATTAAAAATGTACAGGCGGTCGCACAGGTAGTACTCGGGAACGAACCGCGCGCTTCTCGATACCACCCCATCGACTATCTTTCTGATGTGTCGCTTCAGAGAGCGGCCGGGATCGCAGATATCGTCGTCTCACGCGCAGGCGCGAATGCCATCGCCGAGATCGGCGTTTGGAGGAAACCGGCGATTCTCATTCCGATTCCCGAGTCAGTGAGCCATGACCAGCGCACCAATGCCTATACATATGCCCGAACAGGGGCCGCAGTTGTCATCGAAGATGAGAACCTAGCACCGCACCTCCTTATCTCCGAGATACAGCGGATCCTGCACGATCCCGAATTGAGCAAACGCATGGTCGCCAGTTCTGCTGGATTTGCCGATCCAGACGCAGCGAACATCCTCGCCGGCGAGATATTCGCAATTGCTCTTTCGCACGAATCATGAGCCACGTTGTCACCCGTTTCGCACCCTCGCCGACCGGCTACCTCCACGCCGGCAATTATCGTACCGCTGTATTCGCATACCTTTTTGCGCGCCACACGGGCGGATCGTTTATCGTGCGCATAGAGGATACGGACGCGGCGCGTTCGAAACTGGAGTACGAGGCGAACATTCACGAAACACTCGCGTGGCTTCATCTGCCGGCCGATGCGACATACCGGCAGAGCGAACACCGAAAGCGGCATCGTGAACTGCTCGAAAAACTCGTTGCCAACGGCACAGCGTACGTTTCAAAAGAAATACCGCAAGGACCAGGTGATCGGGAAGAAGTCATTCGCTTTAAGAATCCTGGCGGTACCGTTTCCTTTTCCGATGTTATCCGCGGCGAAATTGCAACCGACGTGGGCGATCTCGGAGATTTTATCATCGCCCGCTCGTATGATGAACCGGTCTTTCATTTTGCTGTCGTAGTAGATGATGCGGATGAGCATGTGACGCATGTGATACGCGGCGGAGATCATATTTCAAATACCGCGCGCCAGATGCTCATCCAACGCGCACTCGGTTTCCATGTGCCTCTGTATGCGCATTTGCCGCTCATCTTCGACACCAACCGCAAAAAACTTTCGAAACGAATGGGAGCGAAGGCGCTGACTGACTATCGCGATCTCGGTATACTGCCCGAAGCACTGCTGAATTACCTTGCATTCCTCGGTTGGAATCCCGGCGACGACCGCGAATATCTTTCGCAAAATGAACTTATCGAATCATTCGATCTTTCTCGTGTGCAGAAGGGAAGTGCCATCTTCGATGAAGTAAAACTTCTTTCAGTGAATCAACATTGGATGCGCGCACTGCCCGTCGATACTTTCATTGCGCGCGGTAATCTTTCAACACACGACACCGAAAAACTTCAGAAAGCCGTGCCGCTTCTCCAAGAGCGTACACACACATTCCAAGAGGCGCGAGACATGCTCTCAGACGAACTCTCTTGTCTTTTTGAGAAGCCGATTCTCGATCACGGCCAGCTCCTCGCGAAGGAGCTTTCGGGGCGTCCCGGTATAGCACTAATGGCCCTACAGGGCCTTCTGGAGCCCATAAAATCACTTCCTGAAGACGTTTCCGCCGAGACGGTCAAGGATACGCTTCTGCCATTTGCCGATGCCGAGGAGGCAAAAGGGAAGGGAGGCCGCGGCGCAGTCCTCTGGCCCCTGCGTTATACGCTCTCTGGGCAGGAACGTTCTCCTGATCCTTTTACTCTCATTTCAATCCTTGGGAAAGAAGAAACTATTTCGCGCATACAGGTGGCTGTTGCTATACTCGAAGAATGATGCGCGTCGGGTTTTTTCTTTTTTCCTTTTTCATATTCGTTTCGGTACTCGCTCTCGGAACTCCGCGAATCGCATTTGCTGACGCGGCATCGGACATTCAAGCCCAAATCAACTCGAACAATCAACAGCTCGAAGCTCTCAAGACCGAAATCACCGCATATCAAAAGCAGCTCGATGCAATCGGCTCGAAGAAAAATACGCTACAATCGGCTATCGATTCCCTCACCCTTTCGCAAAAACAGCTCGCAACGCAGATCAAGGCGACACAGAACAAGATCGCTTCCGCAAATCTGCAGATACGGAAACTCACACTCTCTATCGTCGACAAAGAGGCGGTTATCGCGGCAGATCAGAGCGCAATCGCAAAAGCACTCCGCAGTATCGCAGAAAACGAAGAGGTGCCGCTTCTGGCCTCCCTCATATCCGCGAATTCGCTTGGCGACGCGTGGCGGATAGCCGATCAGACCGCATTATTCAATCGGGCGCTCTCAAATGATGTTATCGACGTGCGCGCGGCGCGCACGGAGCTCGCGACGAATCGCGATAAGATTTCTGCGCAAAAAATACAGTTGGTGTCGCTCCAGAATAACCTCACGTTCCAGAAACGTTCCGTCGATACTAACAAGAAAACACAACAGAAACTGCTTTCCGATACGAAAAATCAGGAGTCAAATTATCAGAAACTCCTCGCGCAGAAACAAGCTGCTGAAAAAGCTTTTGAGCAGGAACTGGTCAATCTCCAAAGCCAGTTGAATCTCATCGTACACCCGAATCTCTTGCCGAAAGTCGGTTCAGGTGTCCTTTCGTGGCCGTTTTCAAATGCGTTTATGCTCAACTGCACCCAACGGAAAAGCGTGTTCGGGAATCTTTTCTGCATTACCCAGTATTTCGGCAATACGCCGTTTGCGACTGCTAACCCGCAGATATACAACGGTGGGGGACACAGCGCAATCGACATCGGAGCACTGGATGGCACACCCGTGCAAGCGGCGCTCTCCGGCATCGTACTCGCTACTGGAAACACTGATCTCGCTCATGATTCAAAAGGGAATCAATGCCTTTCTTTCGGGAAATGGGTCATGATCCAGCACTACAACGGACTGAATACCATGTATGCGCATCTCTCCGAAATCGATGTGTCCAAAGGCAAAAAAGTTTCTACGAACCAGATCATTGGTCTTTCCGGCAGGACCGGGTATGCGACCGGACCGCACCTTCACTTCGGTGTGTACGCGACTGAAGGTACAAAAATTATGACCCCGGGAGAATTTAAAGGCGTTTCCGGGACGCGTTGTGAGAACGCGACCATGCCGGTGGCGTCGCTCGACGCGTATCTCAACCCGCTGTCATATCTCTAAGTCTAAGATTGTTTTACGCAAAAGATATATTGTGCGAACATTATGTAAGGAGCTCTGCTCCATTCCCTATTTTCCTGATTATCTATTTTTTGAGCGTAATAACGATAACTTGCAGAAGACTAATGATAGTGCTCAGAAAACCTGTCCAAAATGCGTATATCTCCAGATTTGCCTTCCAGTTCTTTTTCTTTTTCATAGAAGATAGGATACCATTTTGATTCCCTCTCCCCTTTTTATGAAGTGCAAAACCGAGAAGCCGCTTCTGGCTATAGTCGAGACTCATACACAAGAATGGGAGACGTTCGCGACGATGTAGTCGTATGCCTCATCAACCGAATCAACGAGTGTATAGAGCGCCATATCTTCCTCGCCAATGGTCGCATACCCCTCATAGAGCGTTTTTTTGATGAAGGCGAGTAGTGGTTCCCAATATGCCTTGCCAAAAAGGACGATTGGTACTTTGCGAATCTTCTTGGTCTGCACGAGAGTGACGATCTCGAAAAATTCATCGAGTGTTCCGAACCCGCCCGGGAAATAGACACACACCTCGGAGGCGTATGTAAGCATCACTTTCCGTACGAAAAAGTGATCGAAACTGAATTTTTCGGTTACGTACGGATTGTACGTTTGCGCTTCAGGTAAATCAATATTAAGCCCGACTGATGTGCCTCCGACCTCGAAAGCGCCTTTATTCGCCGCTTCCATAATTCCAGAACTGCCGCCGGTAATCACTGTGAAGCCTTTTTTTGCAAGCCGTTTCGCCAGCTCTTCGGTATGCGCATACACATCCTCTTCAAGAGATTTCCGTGCACTACCGAAAAAAGAAACCGCGAGGGTATAGCGACGGATAATATCAAACCCTTCGATAAATTCTGACATGATCTTAAAAATGCGCCACGATTCTATCTTGTTCGGCTTGCAAACCAAGAACGGCCGGTCATCGGGCATCGTTCTTTGCCCTTCTTGAACCGCCCGTGCGAGCCGTTCGGCCGTTGCGTCTTCATTCGCCATGATAATAGTATACCATCGCCGGTTAGATACCCTCACAATTTGCCGCAGGCGTATATCCCGCGGCCGCTGCGGCCGCGGGAGAGGCAAACCACACCTTGTTTGCATCGGAGATGCGATCCGCCCCCGCACAGCCCGACAGATAATATTTTGTCCCATTTTTCGAGGCGACGACTTGTCCCGTTCCCTGCACCTCCTTCTGCAGAGTAGTAGAGGTAGAGAAATGGTGTTCCTGCCCCGCGAGATAACCGAGTCCGAAACTGAAAGATGAAGCGAGTATGAGGATAGCGATACTAAGCACGTCCCGCGGTATCCGAGCGATGAGACTTTTGCATTTTTTACGCGCGTCTGCTATAGTCATCGGATAACAGTATAACAGCATATGGCACACACCAAAGCCGGCGGGTCAGTCAAAAACCTGAAAGATTCGAATCCGAAATATCTCGGCGTGAAGCTTTCAGATGGCGCTTCGGCGCGTCCGGGTATGATTATCGTCCGCCAGCGCGGCACGAAGATCGAAGCGGGGAAAAATGTGCGTGTCGGCCGTGATCATACGCTTTTCGCCATGACGAACGGTACCGTCGCCTTCCGCACTCGCCGCAAGATAAACTTTACCGGTTGCATCGTCGCCAAAAAAGTTGCGGACGTTATTATCTCATAAAAACTACTCCGCTTCAATTGTGATAGAAAACTTCCCGAATGTGTCGGCAGTCGCGATTGGGATATCAAACGTACCAAGCTCTTTGAACGGCTTTTCGAGCTTAATGACGTCATCCGGTAGATCGATATGCGCTTGTTCTTGTGCTGCCTTTTTAATCTCGGACTCCCCCACTGCATCGTAGAGATGTCCTTTTTCATTCGCTTTTGCTTTAATCACAATATGCGTTTCGGTGAGAGCCGTCATATTTTGAGCGAGAATAGAAGCACTAAGCGCAGAACGGTCTGTTATTTGCTTTCTGCGTAGTTCGGCTTCTTGCAACGCCTGTGATGTTGCTGGTATGGCGAGCTTCCCAGGGATAAGATAATTGAGAGCATAACCGTCAGCGACGGTGATCGCGTTATGCGTGCGCCCGATTCCTTTCACGTCTTTGGTTAAAATGACTTTCATATAGCACCAGCTTATCTTATTGGACAGCAGTAGTCAAAAATTTGATCGCGCGCGCCATTTGAGGATCATGCTTCGCTACCGCATCCGCTTGCGTGAATGGCACCACAATATCCGGCGTGATGCCGTTGCCCATAATCCAATGGCCAGCGGGCGTGATCCAACGGGCAACCGTAATCTTCAGCGATCCTTCGTCGAGATCAAGAAGTGTCTGTACCGAGCCTTTGCCGAATGATTTCGTCCCAATGAGAGTTGCGGCATGAGCGTCTTGTAAAGCGCCCGCGAGAATCTCGGAGGCGGATGCGGAACCGCCGTCAATAAGAACGACGATCTTCGTCCCTGCCGGCACATCGTTGTATCCGAGGCTGGTATGCGCTTGATTTTTCTTCTTTCCGCCGAAATCTTCGGTTACGATTGTCGCGCCGATGGGAAGGAAGTGGCTGGAGACGTCGACTGCCGCATCGAGATAACCGCCCGGATTGCCGCGCAAGTCGAGGACGAGCTTCTTTGACCTTAAGGATTTGAATCGCGCAAATGCCTGATCAAAAAGACGGGCGGAATTCGAAGTGAACTCATAAAGCGCAATATGATACACACCGCTTATCGAGTCGAGACCGTCGTCGGTCTCGGGCACCTGAATCGTATCGCGGACTATCTTGATGTTGAGCGCTTTACCGCCGCGGATGATGGTGAGATCGACCGTCGTGCCGATCGGGCCGCGAATTTTGCTTACGGCTTTATCTGTCGAAAGGCCTTCAGTTGATTCCCCGTCAATGGTGGTTATCTGATCGCCTGATTTGATGCCGGCCGCTTCAGCGGGGGTGCCCTTGAGAGGAGTGATGACAGTCAAAACATTGTCTTTTATGTCGATTTCCATGCCGACACCGGCGAAGCTTCCCGAAATGCTATCGGCAAATGTTTTCGCTTCCGTGGGCGGGAAAAAAACGGTATACGGATCGCCATACGAAGCGGCCAAACCGCTGATTGCGCCAAAAATGCGCTCTTGCGCCGTAGGAAGCGTTGAAGAAGCGTGCGTGATGACATAGTTAGCATTAAGCGCGTTCCATGCTTTCCAAAAAGCGGTCAGATCGGCGCTTTGGTCGGGAGTCGAATCGAGGCCGTCGCCAAGAAGCGGAATATGACTGACAACGGCGGCGGCTCCGCCGTTGCCGCCAACGGAAAGACCTACGCTAAAGGCGAGTGCGGCGACAAGCGCGAAAGAAATGCCGCGCGTGATGATGCTTCGCGTATGATACGATCCATTGTCAGATTCCATTCCGCAGAGTGTACCACACTCGACAGTGCGATGAGACATCGCATGGTATGCTAGGCGCATGGTATTTCGACACGAATATCTTGGCGGGGTGTGGATCGATATCGAGCAACCTCACGAGGAGGAAATACGAGATGCGGTAAAAGAATTCCCGATAAGTAAACAATTCGAAAAAGAAATTCTCTCCCCTACTCCTACTCCACTTGTTGTAACCGATGGCGACACGACGCTTCTTGTTCTTCATTTCCCGGCACATGGGGCGGAAAACGGCGATACGGGGAATCAGGAAGTCGATTTCATCGTCGGTGAGCACTTTATCATAACTGCGCATTATGAAGTCATCGCGCCGCTCTATCATCTCAAGAAACTTCTCGAAACCAGGGAACTTGTCGGCGGAGAAAGCCCAATCACGACCGATGTTCTGATCGAAATCATGTTCGCGCACTTTTATACGTCGGTACGTGACCATGCCGACAACATTGTAGACAACCTCGCACGCGTTGAACGGGATATGTTCGACGGCCACGAGCGTACAACAATACGTTCGATATCAAACATCAATCGGGAATTTCTGCATATAGAGGCGACACTCGCAAACCAAGAAGAACCGCTGAATCGCTTTCTAGAAGAAATCTCCAAACACGGTTCTTTCGGCGTTGCCTTCAGCGAGCGCTCTGAACGCATCCTCGCTGAACGCACCCAAGTCGCCCGGCTCACCACAACACATCGCGCCATTGCGGCTGAATTACGAGAGACCAATACAGCGCTCCTTGGAGCGCGCCAGAACGAAATCATGAAAACGCTCACTACCATCACGGTTATTGTGCTCCCTCTAGAACTCATCGCATTTATCTTCGGTATGCACTTGCCGGGGACGCCGCTTGAAAAAGAACCGAATGCTTTCCTGATCATCATGCTGTTCATGCTCGGCGCTGTAGGTTGTCTGACGCTTTTCTTTGCGAAAAAACGCTGGATTTTTTGACATATTCGACGCGTAATTCGGCATATGCACTGGCTATCCAATATCTTTAAAAAAATGAGAGGCGGCGTTCATCGGCCACCGAGAATATTCTTCACCAACACCCTTTCGGGCCAGAAAGAGCTTTTTGTGTCCCAGAAACCAGGGCTGGTGACGCTCTATTCGTGCGGTCCGACGGTCTACGGGAGCGCGCATATCGGCAACTTGCGCGCCTATGTCTTTTCGGACTCTCTTGCGCGCGTGCTGGATGCGGCGGGATATCACGTACGACGCGTCATCAACATCACCGATGTCGGCCACCTTGCCGGCGACGGCGACACTGGCGAAGACAAGATGGCGATCGGCGCCGCGCGCGAGAAGTCAACGCCGCAGGCGATCGCCGACCGCTATACCAGGGAATTTGTCGACGATCTTTCCGAGCTCAATATCGATATAAAGAATATCCAATTCCCGCGCGCGACTGACTATATCAGAGAGCAAATCGCTCTCGCTAAAACATTGGAGGAAAAAGGGTTTGCCTATCATATAAAAAATGGTCTCGCTTTCGACACCTCTCGCTTCCCCGCTTACGGAAAGCTCGGGAAGATTGACCTAATCACCCAGCGCGCCGGCGCGCGTGTCGAAGCGGATCCCGAGAAGCGGCACCCCGCTGACTTTTGGCTCTGGCGTTCTGCGAAGCCTGGCGACCTCCAGCAATGGGACAGTCCGTGGGGGCGCGGCAACCCTGGTTGGCATATCGAATGTTCGGCGATGAGCCGCACGCTCCTCGGCCAGGAGATCGATATCCATACTGGCGGCGAAGATCATATTGCAACTCATCACAACAACGAAATCGCGCAATCGGAAGCGGCTTCGGGGCGTATATTTGTGCATTATTGGATGCACAATGCATTTCTCACTATTGGAAATCAGAAAATATCAAAATCATTGCAAAATGATATTTATTTGAAAGACATTGTTGCGAAGGGATTTCATCCGCTCGTGCTCCGCTATTTCTATTTGCAAGCGCACTATCGCACCCCCCTCTCCTTTTCGTGGGAAGCGCTCGCCGGCGCCGCGATCGCACTCGATCGGCTTTGGAAACTTTCACGCGATGTCGCGCGCGAATCAACACGCAAAAGTGCATCTTCCGAAACACGAAATCGTTTTCTCGCCGTTCTTCGAGACGATCTCGCGACTCCGCAAGCGTTGAGCTGCCTCTGGGATTCTCTAAAAAGCGAAGAATACGCCCCGGAAGAAAAATGGGGACTCTTGGAAGATGCTGATGCACATCTTGGTCTGTCTCTCCTTGAACCGCCCGAGCTCGACATTCTTACTGTAAAAGATACGCCGAAGGAGATATGCGACCTGCTCGCTCGCAGGGAAGCAGCGCGCGCTTCGAAAGATTTTGAAGAAGCTGATCGTATTCGCAATACAATTCTGAACAGTGGATATCGTGTGGATGACGGGCCGAATGGCCCCGTGTTGACTCGGACGGCTTTTTGATACAATGGGCGGTAATGACTGCCGACCGCATTCCCCCACAATCCCTCGAATCCGAACGCGCCCTCTTGGGCGCTCTGCTTCTGAAGCCTGACGCTATCCACGATGTTTCTGACCTTATTCATTCCGATTCTTTCTATGCGGAAAAGCATCGGCTCATATTCGGCGCCATGCGCGAGCTCGCCGAACGCGGCGAACCGATCGACCTCCTCTCCCTCTCCGAGCGATTGCAGAATCAGGGATTGCTCGAACGCAGTGGCGGGCGCAGTTACCTCGCCGAGCTCGTCGGTTCGGCGCCGGCACCCGGCAATTTTTCGCACTATGCTGAGTTGGTCTCGCGCAAGTTTCTTATGCGTTCTCTCATCGACGCTGCATACAGCATCACCGAATCCGCATATGACGATGCGCGCGAAACGATGGAGGTGCTCGACGAGGCAGAGAAAAGCATATATGCCATCGGCAATGCTTCTGCGGCACATAAGTTCACCGCTATCGGCGATAAGATTCACGAAGCATGGGATCGTATCGAATCTCTCTCTAAAAAAGAAAGTGGTATCCGTGGCGTGCCCTCCGGCTTCCCTGCCCTCGACAATCTTCTTTCAGGTTTCCACCCTTCCGACCTTGTTATCATCGCCGCACGCCCTTCGATGGGCAAGACGTCGCTTGCCCTCGATATCGCGCGAAACGCCGCCGTGCGCCACAATGTCCCTGTCGGCATTTTTTCGCTCGAAATGAGTTCAGAACAACTCATCGATCGCATGCTCGCCGCAGAGTCGTTCGTCAACTCATGGAAACTGCGCACAGGTCAAGTGAGGGATGAGGAGGATTTCAGCCGCATACGGGACGCGCTCGAATCTCTTTCGAAAGCTCCTATCTTCATCGACGACAAGCCGGGAAACAATATCCTAGCGATGCGCGCAGTCGCGCGACGACTGAAGCGCGAGCGCGGTATCGGACTCATTATTATTGACTATCTTCAGCTCATGACGCCGACGTCGACAAAGTCTTCTGACTCACTCGTTCAACAAGTAACTGAAATATCCCGTTCGCTCAAGTCGCTTGCACGCGAACTCGCTGTACCGGTCATCGCACTCTCACAGCTCTCTCGGGCGGTCGAGACTCGCGGCGGTAAGCCCCGCCTAAGCGATCTCCGCGATTCCGGAAGCATCGAACAGGATGCTGATGTGGTGCTGTTCATTCATCGCGAGGATAAGCGCAATCCCGAAAGCAATCGACCGAATATCGCTGAAATACTCATTGAGAAGCACCGAAACGGACCTACAGGCAAAACAGAGCTTTATTTCGATGAGAAACGCGCCACCTTCCAGCCAGTCGACACTGCTGGCTACGGCGAACTCGCCGCAGAATTCTAAAAATGGACCGCATCGAAGAACTCGCGCGCGCGCTTGCCCGATTCCCAGGCATCGGCCCTCGGCAAGGGAAGCGTTTCGTTTTTTATTTGCTTGCCGCGCCTGCTACCGAACGCGCGAAACTTGCTGAACTCATCGTCTCATTGGGAAAAGAAGTCCGGCAGTGTCAGGATTGTTTACGTTTTTACAATGGCAGTGTTGCAACTATTTGTAATTATTGCTCCGACAAAACGCGCGATGACACAGAGCTCATGCTCGTCGAAAAAGATCAGGATCTTTCTGCGATTGAGCGTGCTGGCACCTATCGCGGGCGCTACTTCATTCTCGGCGGTGTGTTGACTCTTTCGGGCAAAGGTGCCATTCGAGAAAAAGAATTATTAAAAACAGTAGGAAAGAGATTAAAGAATAGTTTGAAAGAAATTGTGCTTGCGCTCTCGGCAACTAGCGAAGGCGAACATACTGCCGACCGCGTGCGCGAATTGCTGAAGCCCTATCGCGATCAGGTGAAAATATCAACGCTCGGCCGCGGTCTCGCGACCGGCAGTGAGCTCGAATATTCCGATGCCGAAACCCTCCGCGCCGCGCTCACAAACCGTAAATAAACCTAGCGCCCCTGCACAAAGGTGAGTGCGCGGCCTTTGAGCGAGGCACGGCCAGTGCGACCGATGCGATGTATGTAATCCTCATAAGTCGAGGGGAGATCGTAATTAATGACGTGCGAGACGGCGGGGATATCGAGGCCGCGCGCGGCGACATCGGTCGCCACGAGAACACTCACCTTCCCTGCCTTAAAGGCCTCCAATGCGCGTTGGCGCGCTCCCTGCGTCTTATTGCCATGGATGCTCTCGGCATGGATATGGAGGCGCGAAAGCGCCTTGGCGAGTTTCTCGACGCCGAATTTAGTACGGCCGAAGACGAGCACCTTGCTAAATTCACGATCCTTTAGGAGCGCGACGAGTATTTCAAACTTATCCTTTCCGCGCGGAACGCGAATGACGTCTTGGTCGACGCTCGCGGGGGTGTCGCGTTGCTTAACTGAGATGATGACTGGTTGTTTCAGAAAATCACCGATGAGTTTCTGAATATCCTTACCCATCGTTGCAGAAAAGAAAAGCGTGTGACGTTCTTTGCGCATTTTACCAAGAATAGAGCGCATGTCATCGATGAATCCCATATCTAGCATACGATCCGCCTCGTCGAGAACAACAGTACCGAAGCCAGAGAGATCGAGAGCACGGCGTTCTATCAGGTCCTTCAGGCGCCCGGGAGTGCCGATAACGAATGCGGGATCGTGCTTCAGTTGAGAAATCTGTGAACCGATGTTCGCGCCGCCGACAGCAACCATGCCGCGGAACCCGAGACCCTTCGCGAATCCCGCGAGCTCTCTCTCGGTTTGTACAGCGAGCTCTCTTGTCGGCGCCATAATAAGAACGCGCTCGCCTTTCTGCTTCATCACCTTATCGATAAGCGGGATAAGGAATGCCGCCGTCTTCCCCGTTCCGGTCTCGGCGAGACCAACGACATCTTTACCAAGCAATGTATGTGGAATCGCTTTATCCTGAATAGGCGTGGGGAGTTCGTAACCCCGCGTGACGATATTTTTCTTCAGGTGCGCACTGATATCGAAATTGGAGAATGTGTGCTCAGGAACGAAGACTGGCTCCTCGGTTGTAACTACTGTCTTGTTCATGAATTTAGAAATTTCTGCTTCTGTCTCGCCGAAAGAGCCGAAGCCGCGGCGGCGTATAGGAGCGCGTCCATATCTGCTATGAGAAGGGAAACGCTTCCCGTCTCGTGGTGAGTGGGGTGGAAAAGACTTATTACTACCGGCATGGCTACCGGTGGACTGATGGTTCCATCTACCTATGTGCATTTATATATGAGTTTAAGAAATAGAATCTATTTTGACTTTGAGTAACGGCTGGC
>PFPP01000004.1 GCA_002793115.1 Candidatus Kaiserbacteria bacterium CG_4_10_14_0_2_um_filter_50_16 | reverse complement strand
AAGAGAAGCCACAACCAGTAGCTCTGCGTGACTTCCACAACCGTCTTGAGAGATGGCGACTTTATAGATGAGGTACCAATCGTACCCGACAATCCCCACAATCCAAGAGCGGCGATCAGAATAACCACTCCGACGACCAGAATCCATTTCTTTTCCCCAGGAGGAGTGGGAGGAATTCTGTTTTTCCTGGATTTGAGTACGTTTGCTACTGCAAGTAGCAGAGCAATCGCAAACAAGAATATAACTACAATGAATAATAGAGTTTCCATAACTCAATCCTCCTTTTTTGGAGACGAAGAAACCATCACTGACGCCGAAGCTCCACCCTCAACATAGGTTGTGACTTTGCTATCTCTGATGTTTTCTGTCCTAAGTTGTGTTTGTATAACCAAGGCCGCCGCATCAGGAGTCACTCTTTTTTCAACAAGTGCATTCACAAGCTTTTGGTAACGACTTGATTGTGCACCTGCCAGCGTCTCGATAGCATCGCCTTCGCCGAGGGCTTTTTGGCGAACGCCCTCTGCTGTATGACGTTGCGTTTCTTTTTCCAAGAGAGATTTAGCTAAAGCAACAGTGCTCGAGTGAACCTCCCACTCAACAATTCTGAAGCTTACCAGAGCGAACCCGAAACGAGGAACTATTCCAATCGGGATAATTCCAGAGACATTTTCACCGGATATTTCAGACGGTCTTCTATGGGTTAGTTCATCAATGTACGCAATCAACTCTTCCGCCCCACCTTTTCCTTCCAGATTATCGCGGTATGCTTTGCTTACATTGAAACCATGAAGATGCTGTTCTAATGGTGATCCCTCTCCGGCTTTAGTAAGCTTGAGCCAGCCAGCATAAGTCAGAGGTTTTTTACCTACACGGTAGCTGGCAAAGAAGTCAACTACTGTCGCTTCTATAGCAGCATCAAGCAGTGTGAAGAAATCTCCCTTGAGGTAATACACTGGCAGTGATGGAATCACTTGCCGATAAACTGGCAGAAGCAAAAGATTAATTCTCGAGTTATCTCCTGCAATTTCCACTCCTTCCAAATATACCGGTCTTGGTACAATGAAAAGAAGTGAATCAACAATGGTAGGTTCAGGTGAATCTATCACACGAGATCGAAGAAAAGCATCTGGTCCTACATCGGCTCGTGCCTCGATTCTTCTTCTTCCACCTTTTCTTATGTCGAATCGGTGGACATTGACGTGAGGCCAGAACCAGCTGATGAACTTCACACCGAATGTTCCCCACAACCACTTCTGGAACCATACAGTCCCAGGAAGAGAACTGTAGAAAAATGCCCTCATCCTCTCCTTTTCATCTTTCTCAGGGATGAGCCAGTGCCGACCCCCAAGGTCTTGAGCACTGGACATCTTATAACCACCGACGTTCGGCCAGATTTTTTTTAGGCTTTCGCCAACACTGATGAAGACAGTAGAACCTTGAGCTATCTTTGTAAAATATGCTCCAAGGTTAGCCAACAACAGTATGATAGCGATTACTAAAATTGCAATCACAATCAACATACTTGCGGTTATCAAGAGTTTGTACTCCATGACCCCCTCCTTTTTATAGGTTGTTTGACAAAAAACTACTTTCCGCAGTCCAGTATACACGAAACCACATACTTGTCAAGGTGCTGGGGAGAGGACTCGAACCTCCATGCCTTTCGGCGCCAGATCCTAAATCTGGTACGTCTACCAATTTCGCCACCCCAGCATGTCTTGCGTAGCTTTAGCGAAGCAGGGCAACTTCCAAAGCATACTATGTTCTGCTATATTTTTCTCTACGTGCTTTTACTTTGCGCCTATAGCTCAGTTGGTAGAGCAGCTCCCTCTTAAGGAGACGGTCCCTGGTTCGAGCCCAGGTAGGCGCACAAAGTTTTTTTAGTGCCGAGAGTGGGACTCGAACCCACATGAAAGTTTTTAGGCCTTCTCAGGATTTTAAGTCCTGTGCGTCTACCATTCCGCCACCTCGGCAAATCATGTTCCCGCCTTCTTTTGAAGATAGTATCATCTCTGCTATGCTCGCAGTACGGCCCGGTGGTGAAGTGGTAACACGGCGCTCTGCAAAAGCGCTATGCGCGGGTTCAATTCCCGCCCGGGCCTCCCGATTATTCACCGTTATCAAGAAGGAAATCAATGCGCGGGAGACGGATGCGAGTGTGTTTTTTTAAATAATTCGAGAATGCCTCACGTTTCCGTTCGAGGAAAGCGAGCGCGGAGATCGCCTTCTCGATTGGGAAGACACTCACGAAGACCATCATACGATCACCATGCGCCACGCTCTCTGCCCTAATGACGGTAATGAGAGATTCGTGGTCGGCTTCGCGTGCAATAAATCGCGCAGCCTCGCGCACAACAATTTCGACAGCACGATCGTCGTGCCGCTGAGGATTACGAGCAGAAGTGTCAGAATTCATGATTCAGAAACGGTGAATGCTACAAGTATATCTCCATATATCGCATATTCGCGCATTTCTATTTCAGTACCAAAGTCGCCCTCGGTCTTGATCTCCTTTACATCCGCGCGCGCTTGCTGGAGATTCGTTATACTGCCACGTGCAATTTCGATATCTTTCCGTAGTATTTTCACGCGATTTCCGACCGTGAGAATACCAGATATATAACGCGCGCCGAGGACATGCTTCCTAGCGCTCGAGGAAAAAGCCTTCAATACCATTGCGCGCCCAAGCTCTTTTTCAGAAGTGGTGGCAGGCGCGCATGCCTCGAGAAGCTCTCTGACTTTCGCCGAAAGTTCGTAGATGATAGAGAAGGGAAGGATGGTGATGTTATCGCGCTGTGCGAGCTCATTAGCGATAGCGTCAGTCGAGACATTGAATGCGATGATAATTCCGTCCGAAGCGCGCGCAGTCTTCACATCGGTCTCGCAGACACAGCCGACTCCCGAGGAGACGATGCGAATGGCAGCGCGCTCGCTGGCAATCTTTCCAAGCTCGTGTATGATTGCATCAACAGAACCGGCAACGTCCGCTTTCACGACAAGTGGAAGTTCCGCCATACCCTCGACGATGGCACTGCGTTCCGAAGAAACGGAGAATGCTTCAATATTCTTTTTTGCGAGAGATTCCGCTTCCTTTTTGTTCTTCACGACGATGAAAAGAGACCCAGCCGCAGGTAATTTGTTGAACCCGGAGATACGTATCGGATCTGATGGTACGGCGCGTTCGATCCGTTTGCCGCGGAAATCTTCTATGAAGCGTACGGGAGCGTATGCGTCGCCCGCGACGACGAATCCGTCGAGCGCGAGCGCGCCGTCCTTCACGATAAGCGTCGCGGAGGCACCGCGTTTTGGATCTTGTGTCGATTCAAGCACGAAACCGGTTGCACGTGCCGCTGGATCGGCAGTAATGTCTGCGAGATCCGCCACCAAAAGAACGAGATCGAGAAGCTCAGATATTCCCTCGCCCGTTTTTGAAGAGGTGAGCGCATAGGAGACATCGCCACCCATCCCTTCGAGGAATATCCCGTGTTCGAGAAGCGAGTTTTTCGCATGCTCGACATCGGCATTATTCTTGTCGATTTTGGTGATAGCGACTAGGTAGGGGATATGCGCTTCTTGTATTGCGGCGAGCGCATCGAGCGTTTGCGGCATCACACCTTCATCTGCCGCGACGATGAGAATGGCGATATCTGCGGCCGCCGCGCCGCGCGCGCGCAGCGCCTTGAAGGCCTCGTGGCCTGGAGTATCGAGGAAGGTGACTGACCGGCCATTGTGAAGCGCGATGTAAGCGGCGACGTGCTGGGTAATGCCTCCAGCTTCGCCAGCAACAATATTCGCTTTTCGGATGTAATCCAAAAGCGAAGATTTACCGTGGTCTATGTGACCCATCACCGCGATGACAGGCGGCCGTGGTTCTCGCGCCATAGTGATTCTATTTAATCACAAAAAGTACGTAATTGCAATATATTATATATTATTTTCAATGTACAAAATTATATCCTATAGGACAAAAATTCATACAACTTGTTATGTTATAAAAGTCGGAAGTGTTCTCGTAACTTCTTATCTGATTCGAGTGCTTCAGCAACGAATGACAGCATTTCTCCAGTTCCACTTTTGAGATGAGTACGGACAAGTCCGATGAATTCGTCACATGGATACGGATAAATCCAGACACTATCTTGAAGTCGTAAAAAACCGGTACTTGTAAGAAGAACCCTAAGTCGTGAACGAATTTTCCTGCGTTTCTCGAGAATATCAAATATGACTACGCGCCACTTTCCATCCCAGAATGCTGGTTCGGGGATGCGATACTCACTTGCATAGATTGACTCAATAATCGCATGACCTTTATCGGTCAATTCAATCTGGCGATGTCCATATTTTCCTGATGTCTTTACTATTCCAGAACGTTCCATGCCTGATATAGCTTGAGTGATTCGACGATACAGATCTTTGCGATTTGTTGCACCGCGATCAAGTTTTTTTAAAAGTGTAATTGTTTTTGGTGCAACAAGAGCAACGCTAATCACACCACCGACAACAAGAGTTCGTAGAATCATGTTGCGCATCGGAAGATACTTTCCTCTACTTTCAGTTCTCATTTTCTTCATGTATGAAATTATATCCTATAGGATAAAAATTAATACATCTATTTTTTTGGAACAGAGGTGTGAAAAACAAAAGGATGAAAATAAAAAATTGGCACTAAGTCCGGTTTGCCACGCGGTTGGGTCTCTTGAGCAATTTGCTCATTGTAGGCGTGCTTCGACGCCTCGTTGTTCGGTCCAAATGACCTACTACCAACTCGAAAGTTTTTATTATAGCATAGCGGAACGGCATTTGAAGTCAACTTACTGTAAAATAATCATATGTTTGGGAAACGGAGGATATATCTCGATTATGCCGCGGGAGCGACAGGGAATCCGTCGTCGCCGCACTATGAAGGAAGACAAGCGAAGGGGAAACTTGAAGATGCGCGAACAGCCATCGCGCGACTCGTCGAGGTACAGTCAGATGATGTCATTTTTACGAGCGGTGCAACAGAGAGCAATGCGCTCGCCATCCTCGGGCATGTGCGGGCGTTGAAGATGGCAGGCAGAAAAGAGTTGCATATGCTTTATTTACCAAGTGCGCATGCGTCAATCGTCGAGAATGCGAATCTCCTTATGGCTGAAGGCGTAGCAATCGAGGCGCTTCCAATAAAAAACTATCGAGTTGATACTGAAATACTCGCTGATATGGTGCGAGACGAAACAGCGCTCGTCTCTATGGATGCAGTCTGTGGCGAGACCGGTGTGATATGGAATACTCGTGCAGTTGCTGATGTTTTGAAGAGATTTCGCACGGGCACATCAAAAAAGGGAAGCGCTCAGGCTACTAGGCCGATTCCACATTCTTTTTTTGATGTGCCTGTGCTTCATATAGACGCGAGTCAGGCGCCGTTGACCGAGAAGATGACTCGCGCACATTTCGGCGCAGACCTGCTCACGCTCGACGCTTCAAAAGTCGGAAATATTCGCGGTATTGGCGCCTTGATCGCACATCGCACGATTCCTCTCGTTTCTTTGTACGGAGGCGGAGGGCAAGAACGCGGATTGCGCCCGGGGAGCGAAGCGCCCGAACTTGCTCTGAGTTTCGCGGCCTGCCTCCGGCAGGCCGCGCTCGGTCGAGAATCATTCATCACTTCTGCAAAATTAGAACGAAAAAACCTTATAAAAAGAATCAAAAATATCGTACCGAACGTATTCATACAAGAGAGTCGTAGACAGGTACCGCATATACTCAACCTTTCGCTTCCGGGCCGCGATACCGATTATCTTATCGCACTCCTCGACGAAGCGGGGATCGCGGTCTCGACGCGTAGCGCATGTGAGACCGATTCTGAAGAAGGTTCGCGCGCTGTTTTTGTTTTGACCGGGGATCGTGATTGCGCCCGCGCGACACTACGCATTTCCTGGGGGCCCTTGACTCGTTCATGCGACTTACGCCGTTTTGCAAAGCTCTTTTCGCAAGCGGTTGCGTTTATTGACAATAACAACTCTGGGTAGCATTATAGCCATATGAACATCGAAGAACTCTCGAAATCCCAACTCATACTGCTCACGATCCTTGTGAATTTCGTAACCTCGATCGCGACCGGTATCTTGACGGTTTCGTTGCTTGACCACGCACCGGCATCCGTAACTCAAACGGTGAATCGCGTCGTCGAGCACACCATCGAGACGGTAGTGGCTGCAGCGCCGGATACAATCATTCATGCTCCCGCACCATCGAACCAGGATCTCGTCACGGCCGCCATCGGAGCGGATGCAGCTCGTGCAGTCGCCATTTATCTTGCGGAAACCGGCACCTCGACACCACCTGTTAGCATCGGTACGTATCTTCCCAAGGCACGCGCCATCGTGACCGCCATGCAGGACAAGTTACCGAAGGAAGCGCTCGTCGGGTTTACCGACGGTTCCTATAGTGCCGCGTCCCTTGCGCGTAAAGATAAAGACATCGCAATTTACGGCTTCGCAGACGGCGACGTACTGCCGAAAATGACCTCGCCACTCCTGGTCACTACAAGCAACTTGAAACTTGGTGAAACGGTACTCGCTCTTGGTGCCGATGGTTCTGCTTCTACTGGCATTGTCGCGCGCGTGAGCGAAAAAGGTATTCACACCACACTACCGGACATAGGCACTGGAAGTGCTGCAGTCGATCTCTCCGGGAATCTCATTGGCATTGCCGCAGGAATAACGCCCGGTCTCCTTATCAGCGCAAACACCATTACGGCGCTTCTCGCGGCGACCACAACGACTACAACCTCAACAACCCCGTAACGAAATAATATTTTTATGTATGCCTCCGTTTAACAATTTCACTACCAAAGCCAAGGAAGCCGTACGTCGAGCGCACGAACTTGCGATAGAGCGCGGGCAGAATCACGTTTCATCGCTCCACCTACTCGCCGCACTCGTACTACAGGAAGAATCGCTCGTCTTCTCGATGCTCGATCGAATGGAGGTCGACACTATCATGCTCGCAGATGCAGTACTCGAACATTTAGAAGCACCCGAGAGCTCTTCTGTACTCTCTCCCTCGTACCAAATCTTTCTCACGCCCGATCTAGCGCAAGCACTCGAGGTGTCTGGAAAAATCGCAGCGCGCATGAACGACACTTTCGTCGGCACCGAGCATTTATTCCTCGCGGTCATTGAGCACCCTGGTTCTGCGGCCGACATCCTCGCGCGCTTCTCGATCGGGCGCGATGCGGCTCTCGCTATTCTCAAAGAACTTAAGAATTCGAAAGACGGTCAAGCCGAGAGTCCGAAGCGCTTTCGCGCGCTCGCCAGATATGCGCGCAATCTCACCAAGCTCGCCGCAGAAAATAAGCTCGATCCGGTCATCGGCCGCGACATCGAGATCAATAGAGTCATTCAAATCCTCGCGCGACGCACCAAAAACAATCCAGTTCTTATCGGCGAGGCCGGCGTGGGGAAGACCGCAATCGCCGAAGGACTCGCCGCGCGCATGGCGACGAATGATGTCCCCGAATCATTGAAAAGCAAAGAACTTCTCTCGCTCGATCTTGGTCTCATGATCGCCGGCACGAAATATCGCGGCGAGTTTGAGGAACGGATGAAAAACGTGATGAAAGAAGTCGCACGCGCAGAAGGGAAGGTCATCCTCTTTGTCGACGAGCTTCACACGCTTGTTGGCGCTGGCGGCGCCGAGGGGTCCCTTGATGCGTCAAACATGTTAAAGCCCGCGCTCTCGCGCGGTGAAATCCATGTTATCGGCGCGACGACAATAAAGGAATATCAGAAATATATCGAGAAGGATGCCGCGCTCACGCGCCGTTTCCAATCTGTATTTGTACAAGAACCATCAGTCGAGGATGGCATCGCTATTTTGCGCGGCCTGCGCGACAAGTATGAACTATTCCATGGCGTACGCATTACCGATGGTGCCATTGTTGCCGCGGTCGAGCTTTCCGCGCGTTATATCAGCGACCGTTTCCTCCCGGACAAGGCGATCGATCTCATCGACGAGGCCGCGTCAGGACTCCGCATAGCGCTTGAGAATAAGCCACCGCTCTTAGAGGAGACCGATCGTAAAATTCGCCGCCTCGAGATCGAGCGCCAAGCGCTCCAGAAAGATATGGAAGCGCTTGCCTCCGCTGGAGGCGGATCCGCCTCCAGCGGAAAAGAAATAAAAGAGCGCATCAAAATTATAGAAAAAGAGATTGCCGATCTGAAAGAAAAAACCAGCGAGCTTGAAATTAAATGGAAAAATGAAAAAGAAGTGCTTGTTGGTATCCGCACCGCCAAAACCGAACTTGAGGCGTTGAAAATACAGGCGGATAAAGCCGAGGCTGTTGCCGATCTCGGCACGGTCGCGGAGATTCGTTATGGTCGCATTCCACATATCCAAAAAGACCTCGAGACGAAGTTGAAGCGCCTGAAGACACTGCAAAAGTCGCGTCGGGTTTTGAACGAAGAAGTCGCCGAACAGGATATCGCCGGAGTTGTCTCTCGTTGGACAGGTATCCCTGTCGCGCGGATGCTCGAAGAAGAGGCCGCGAAACTCGGTCGCATGGAAGAGGCACTCAAACGCGGCATCATCGGCCAAGATATTGCGGTACAGAAGGTGACCGATGCTGTGAAGCGCTCAAGGGTGGGCATCAGCGATCCGAATCGCCCGATTGGCTCCTTCCTCTTCCTCGGCCCTACGGGCGTCGGGAAGACCGAACTCTCGAAGAAGCTTGCGGAGTTTATGTTTAACGATGCGGATGCTCTAGTGCGCGTGGACATGAGCGAATTTATGGAAAAGCATTCGGTCGCGAAGCTCATCGGCGCGCCTCCCGGCTATGTCGGCTACGAGGAGTCCGGCACACTGACCGAACGTATCCGGCACCGTCCATACGCCGTGGTGCTTTTCGACGAAATCGAAAAAGCGCATCCGGAAGTGTTCAATATTCTGCTCCAGGTGCTCGATTCAGGACACCTTACAGACGGCAAAGGACGCAAAGTTAACTTTAAGAATACGATTATCGTGCTGACCAGCAATATCGGCGGGGAATTTATCGATCGGCTCGCGCATATCGGCTTCGGCACCGCGGACGCAACTGAAGCGACTCGCTACGAAGAAACTAAGGAAAAAGTAATGGACGCGTTGAAGGAGCATTTCCGACCCGAGTTCCTCAATCGACTTGATGACATCATTATATTCGACGTACTTGCGAAGGAGGCGCTCGCTCGCATCGTCGATACGCAGGTTGAAGAAGTAATGAAGAGACTCTCACAGAAGCGCATCGCGCTTACAATAAAACCAGATGTTCGGACGTGGCTCGCGGGAAAGGGGTACAACCCGCAGTATGGCGCCCGCCCGCTCCGGCGCATGATACAGGACAAAATACTCACGCCGCTCGCATCCTTAATGGTTGATCAGGGACTGATGGAAGGAGGGACAGTGGTTGTCTCTATACGGAACGATAAACCGGACTTCGAAGTGAAGAAAAAATTAGTTCGGGCGAAGAGAGAAGCAAAATCCGATGCAATTGCTTAAACCGCATGTCTCTGTTAAAGTAACACTATGTCACAAGATCGCCTGCTCGGGCTAAAATCAACGAAGTCAAATCACATTATCTGGACACGCAAGAATAAAAAGAAAGTCGAACGCAAAATCGAACTCTCCAAATTCGATCCGACGCTCCGCACGCGCGTCATCTTCAAAGAGGCGAAAAAATAGAGGTTTACCACATTCGGCAGTTTTCCGCTGTGTTCTAAATTGCGGGCCCACCAGGACTCGAACCTGGGACGGCGGTTTTGGAGACCGCTGTTTTACCGCTAAACTATAGGCCCATTTGAAAACGATAGCAGATATATGAGTAGTGGAAAAGTCGACCATCAATATCTGTATGCGGTACACTGTAGATATGCGTTCTCGCACATTCTTTTTTATTTTTGCCATTACAACCGTAGTGCTAGTGTTGCCCACTATTGCATATGCTGGGAGTGTTAGCATACCGTTTTTTGGTCCAATCATTCCAAAAGATGTAAGCAAATGTGCCGCTGGATGGGGGGCGGTCATTTTAGTTATAAATAGAATAATTGCATTTCTTATCACGCTCGCTATTGTCTTTGTCGCGCCACTGATGATCGCGTATGCAGGTTTCCTATTTGTGGTGAATCCGGTAAATCCAAGTGGAAAAGAAAAAGCGAAAGGGATTCTTAAAAATACGATTGTAGGAATCATTATCGCTCTTGGTGCTTGGATGATTGTCGATGCGATTATGGTAGTGCTCTACAATCCAGAAGCAAAAGAAGGTAAAACAGAACTGGAAGCATGGACAGACATAATCACATCCGGAGGCGAGGATTTTTGTTTGATTCGAGAAGGTGCAATGAAAAAACTTAATCAAGGTTTAATATCCGGTTCTTCTGCGACTGGTGATTTGACTGTAGTTCCACCTAGTACTGAACCACCATCTGAAAACACTATTCGGCAGCAGTTCGTAGATGCTTTTGTAGATATTAATAACAAAGCATGCAATCCATACAATATTGATGGCGTAAAATACAGTTGTACTAATGTAGGCGGAATGCTTGATGCCACTGTAAATCAAGTCATAGAAATAAAGGGAAAATGCAATTGTTCAGTAACAATAAATGGTGGTTCCGAAGCAGGACACGCCTCCGGGAAATCTCCTGGAAACTATTCTCACGGCACTGGATATAAGGTAGATCTCGATATGAATTCAGCACTCAACTCATTCATTCAAAAATTTTCTATGGAAGGCAAGCGAAATGAAGACACGATTTATTTAGATAAATGCAAGAACCAATACGTACAAGAATCAGATCATTGGGATATTACAGTTTTCAGATTTTGTAATCTTTAGTCACAATACATATTCTCATTATTTAATTTACGAATCCACGCTTTCTGGCGGCGGGCATACTGCCAGAGTTTTGCCGAGAGGGCTGGGAGAAGAGATGCTTCAGTGCGTTCACCCCTCAAGAATTCACCGATGATCTTGTATTCGAGTCCGAGTTCGTTTAAACGAGTATCATCAACTTCTTCATGTACGCGACGTACTTCATCAACAAGTCCGCGAGAGAGTGCATTTTTAAGCCGCGTGTTAATCATCGCGCGCAACTCATCGCGTGGTGGGTCTATAATGATCCACTCTGTATGGAAGTCAGACTTACACAGTTGCTGTGTAAGTCTGACTTCCACAAGATCACGCATTGGAACAGTGCCGAGAGAGTCGATTATTTCAAGAGCGCGGATGAGCCGCCGCCGGTTTTGTGGATCCAATTCTGCCGCCCGACGCGGATCGCGTTGTGCGACCTGCGCGACGAGCTTTTCGGTCGTGAGCTTTTCAAGCTCTTCGCGAAGTGCTGGATTCGCATCTGTTCCCATCGGGAGGCCGTGCAAAAGCGCGTTAAAATAAAAATGCGTCCCACCGACTAGAATCGGGAGTTTCCCGCATTCAGATATTTCTTGTATCAAACGCGTCGTATCTTTAACAAAATCTCCTGCAGAATACGTTTCGTGCACTTCGCGAATATCAATAAGGTGATGCGGCACTCCTCGCATGTCTTTTTTCGATATCTTCTCTGTGCCGATATCGAGCCCGCGATATACCTGCCGCGAATCAACAGAAATAATTTCTCCGTTTCGCTCAAGCGCCTCTTCAACCGCACGCGAGGATTTGCCAGAAGCGGTCGGCCCGACTATACAGAGAATTGGTGTTTCCATACTGGTGCCGGGGGAGAGAATCGAACTCTCATGTCTTGCGACAATGGGTCTTGAATCCATCGCGTCTGCCAATTCCGCCACCCCGGCCAGTGGACTGCAGGATAGCATATGCTAAAATATTTTACATGAATGACGACGCGAGTTACGTGCCGACCAAGTACGATTCGGTCTTTTGGATCGACGTCGAGCGGATCGCGCCGAATCCGTACCAGCCGCGGAAGGATTTTAGTGAGGAAGGGCTGAAATCGCTCGCGGAGAGTATCCGCCAGTATGGCGTACTACAACCGCTCGTCGTTAGCCGCACAGACGTCGAAAAGTCCGATGGAGGTCTCGAAAGCGTTTATGAACTCATTGCAGGCGAACGACGATTGCGCGCGTCAAGGATCGCTGGCCTCAAACAAATACCAGTAGTTATCCGCCAGGGTGAAAGCAATCTCACCAAACTTGAGTTCGCCATCATCGAAAACCTCCAGCGAGAAGACCTCAATGCGATCGATCGGGCGAAAGCACTCCAGAAGCTTATCGAGGAGTTCGGCATTTCGCATGCCGAAACCGCGGCGAAGATTGGCAAGAGCCGCGAATATGTCTCGAACAGTCTTCGCCTCCTTTCTCTTCCTGAACATATGCAGAACGCTATTGTCACGAAAGAGATACACGAAGGCCACGCGCGACCGCTTCTCGCGCTGAACGATCGTCCGGAGGAACGCGAAACTCTTTTTAAAGAAATCATTCTAAAACGGCTTCCAGTCCGCGCCGCCGAACGCATCGCGCGCTCCATCGCACAAGAGCGCGTGCGCAAGTATCACAGGAAAACACCAGAGATGGTCGAGCTAGAAAAATCGCTCACCGAGACATTGGGCACTCGCGTCATCATTGAAACCAACGCAGAAGGCGGGCGCCTGCTTATCGATTTCTTTTCGCCTGACGACTTGCAACAGTTGGTTGACACCCTTTATCCTCGACATGGTGCCACTGCACCAGGTGCGCAACAAAAAATTGCAGAAGAAGTCACGGATGATCCCATCCCTCCCGCCGCGCCAGAGGAATCTCCTGATGATGAGCTGTATTCAGTGAGCAGTTTTACCGTTTAGCAAAATTCGATAGATTTTTATTTTTTATTCGCGTGATGCTGGCGTCGTCGCCGTAATGGTTTCGCTGGCTCGGCCATTCCGAGTGCCGCGCGAATATGTCTGCGCGCAAGCGATGTCCGCGCAATTTCAAGCCATTTCGGCGAAGGGTGTGCAGAGTCGCGACGCAGTATTTCAACGACATCGCCATTGCCGAGCGCTGTATCGAAAGAAACGAGCTTGCCGTTCACTTTTGCTCCCTGGAGATGATTCCCGAGGTCGCTGTGTATCGCATAGGCGAAATCGATCGGTGTTGATGCCGCGGGCAGGTCAATTACATCACCTTTGGGAGTAAAGACGAACACACGGTGCGAAAAGAAATCCTCCTTCAGCCCGTCAACAAATTCTTCAGAGCCGGCGATATCAGTGTTCGCCTCGGCGAGTTCAGTGAGCCACGCGGGTACCTTCGTCGCGCCTCTCACCCCTCCTTCCTTTCCCGAAACTTTCATGAGCGAGGGGATGAGCGAGCGAACCCAGGAAAAAGAGAGCGATGAAAATCTACTTTTCTGAACCCCTTTCTCTAGCTTCTCCACTCCTTTCCCCAGTTGTTTATAGGACATGTGCGAAGCAATGCCGAACTGTGCGCGCCGATGCATCTCCTCGGTACGAATCTGGATTTCGACGATGCCAGCTTCAGGCGTGACGACTGTCGTGTGAATCGATTGATATCCGTTCGGTTTTTGGAAAGCGATATAGTCTTTGAATTCGCCAGGCAATGGCTTATAGAGCGCGTGTACGACGCCAAGTGCGGCGTAACAATCCTCGATTTTTGGTACGATAACTCGCAGTGCGGCAATGTCGTGAATGAGACTAATGTCGTCGTTCTTTCTCAAGAGTTTCTGATATAAACTCCAAAGCCCTTTTATGCGTATATCAGTGCGGAAAGTTGTTATTACTTTCTTTGCAAGTTCGCGCTGGAGCTCTTTTTGTACTTTTGCGAGCCCGATCTCGGTTTCTTTTGTTTTCAATTTACGCACTTCGGCGACATGCGAAGAGGCATCTGGATCGACGAACGGGAATGCCAAATCCTCAAGAATGCGTTTCATTTTCCCCATGCCGAGGCGGTCGGCAATATGGGCGTAGATTTCGAGCGTCTCGAGCGCGATGCGGCGGCGCTTGTGCTCCGGTACATACTCCAGCGTTTGCATATTATGCTTGCGGTCAGCGAGCTTTACGATGAGCACTCGTATATCACTCGCAGTCGCCACAAGGAGTCGTCGAAGGCTTTCCGCGTGGCGTTCGGCACCGTGATACTTGTGCGTGCCGAGCTTCGTTACGCCGTCGATGATGAAAAGCAATTCTTTCCCGAATTCTTTCTCGACATCTTTGCGCGGCACTCTTCCGTCCTCGACGGTGTCATGAAGGAGTCCTGCGGCGATTGTTGTCGCATCCATACCATATTCGGCGAGAATCTTCGCGGTCGCCGCCGGATGGATGAAATACGGTTCGCCAGAGAAGCGCATCTGGCCCTCATGGGCCTTTTTAGAATATTCATATGCCTTCTCGACGAATGCAATATCCTCGGGAGTCGCTCCCTTCATCTCGCTCACAATCTCCTTAATGGTAGTCATATAGGGTACTTTGGATTATAAAGGACTTTTTATATTTTTTAAACTTGGATTAGTGACTTTGATATAAATCTGAGTCGTTCTTATATTGGCATGTCCTAAAAGTTCTTGCACATAGCGCACATCTACAAAAATTAATTGCTTGCAAGCTCTGATTTACAATCTGTGAAGACATTCCTGCATCTATTTTAGATAATAAATATTGTTTTATAAAATCAATGTCCACTAAATCAAAAAACGTAACTCATCTTTCAGTTTCTTAAGATAGACATCCATATTGATACTTGCTATTATTTAATCATACACAATATTCGTCTAGCAGACAATATTATGTATATTATAAGAAAACACTTCGCATATAAA
>PFPP01000060.1 GCA_002793115.1 Candidatus Kaiserbacteria bacterium CG_4_10_14_0_2_um_filter_50_16 | reverse complement strand
GCTCACCGCAAGCAACTGCACTCTCAACTATTCAGCAGACGGCCATCGGCGGTGCCTCCGGCGCACCAGTGAGCGCCACCTCTTTTTCTTCCACTGTGCTCGGCGACCATCGCTTCACCGTCGTCTCCATAGAACGTTTTGAGGGAGTCATTGATACGGCGTATTATCTTGCGCGTAGTACCGATGTGTTGCGCTTCGACGCAATCGATCGTGGTGCTGATTGGACAAATCCGAGTCTCAACATCTCGACGCTCCCTGCCCACGCGGCACTTAGGGAGCTTCTCACCACCCTCCAGTGGCAATGAGAGGATGCTATACTAGCGGCATATTCACAAGTAATCTGCCTCACTATGAACGACAACCTTTTCTCTGAACTGTTCAATACGGGCGGCGTGCGCATCGCGCTCGTCGGCGCACTTGCCATCCTCGCACTCTTCCTGCTCGCGCAGACGATAACTATCGCCAGAGACTTCGGCCGGTCTGGTATGCCGGCAACCGATACGGTCACTGTGCGAGGAAACGGCCAGGCGACGATGCCGCCGGATGTCGCGCGCGTTTCTTTTACAGTTGAGAATACCGCTCCGGTTGTCGCAAACGCGCAAGTTGCAACCACTAAGCAAGCGAATACCGCAATCGACTTCGTCAAAAGTCAGGGCATCGCAGAGAAGGATGTGGAGACACTCTCGTATACTATTTCGCCGCAGTATTCGTACCCGAATCCTTGTCCGCCCGGAACACTCTGTCCTGCGTATAGCTCACCGAAGATAACGGGGTATCAGGTCTCTGAAACAATTCAGGTAACAATGCGTGATCTCTCGGCGGTCGGTGAAATGCTTGGCGGGCTCGGAAAGCTCGGCGTGCAGAATCTAAACGGTCCCGCTTTTGCGCTTGGTGACCCGACCGCCGGCTATACTGCCGCGCGTGCAGACGCGATCGATAAAGTAAAGACTCAAGCGACGCTTCTCGCCAAACAGCTCGGCGTCCACATCGGGAAAATCGTGAATTTCAGCGAGTCATCAGGCGGGTACATTTATCCGATGTACGGCCTTGGCGCAAGTGCCATGGAGTCAAAAGTAGCACCCGCGCCGAATATCCCTTCGGGCGAGAATACCTATAGTGCATCCGTCTCGATTACCTACGAAATCCGGTAGTTGACGTATTTTTGGCAGTATACTATGCTCTTATTATCGAGAGCCCGCAGGGCTTTTTTATTTACTAAACGCCTCTTGCATGATTTCACCACTCATCTATCTGAAACATGTGCGCGAAGAGTTTGCCCACATCGTCTGGCCGACGCGCCGGACGACGATAGCGCACACGCTCGTCGTCCTCTTTATCGCAGTCGTCATCGCGCTTCTCGTCAGCGTGTTGGATTACGTCTTCGGTCTGGTAGTGAGTCATTTTGCTGGCGGCTAATACTTTTTCTATGGACGAAAACGAAACACAGCAGATGGCAGATATCGCGCCTTCGGCGCACAAGGAGATCCGCGACGAGACTGCGCCGCGCGAAAAAGATGCACGCTGGTATACCATCCATACTTATGCCGGTTACGAGAATGCCGTTGAGCGCAATTTGAAACAGCGCATCGAATCGCTCGGTATGGAAGGAAAGATATTCAAAGTTATCGTCCCGACCGAGAAGAAGATACACGTGAAGGGAGGCAAGCGCGTGGTCGAAGAAGAGAAAATCTACCCAGGCTATATTCTCGTGCGCATGATTGTCGACGACGATTCATGGTTTGTGGTGCGGAATACGCCGCGAGTCACCGGCTTCGTCGGTTCGGGCAATACACCAGTTCCGATGGAAGAGACCGAAGTCGCCTCGCTCATGAAGCGCATGACAGCGGAAGCACCGAAACACCGCATCGATCTTGTGAAGGACGACCCGATCGTTATCATCGATGGTCCATTCAAAGATCTCGAAGGCAAGGTAGGCGACATTGATGAAGACCGAGGGAAGGTGAAGGTCATGGTCTCGATGTTCGGGCGCGAGACGCCGGTCGAGCTCGACTTCTTGCAGATACGGAAACTCTAGCGTACAGTCGTTCTATATATGGCAAAGGTAATTAAGAAGATAAAACTACAGATTCCAGGCGGGGCGGCAACGCCCGCCCCGCCTGTTGGCACTGCGCTCGGCCCCGCCGGCGTGAATATCGGTCAATTCGTAACCCAATTTAATGAAGCGACGAAGGATAAGAAGGGAACTATCATCCCGATCGAGCTCTCGGTCTACGATGACCGCTCGTTCACTTTTGTTATGAAGAATCCGCCGGCTTCGAGGCTTATCTTAAAGGCGCTCGGTATTGAGAAGGGCTCTGGCAAGGCGCGCGAGGAGAAGGTGGGCACTCTGACGAAGGCACAGGTCGCGGCGATCGTCGAAGAGAAGATGCCGGACTTAAACGCGAACAGCCAGGAAGCCGCGGCGCGCCTCATCGCGGGCACAGCGCGAAGCATGGGCGTGGAGGTTAAGTAATCTTTATTTACGCTCAAGCGTGAGAAATCGATGTGGCGGTTCTCCCGCGTCCGCTTCGTCTAAAATTATTTTGAATTCTGGTTCATACAAAGGGAAAAATATGTCGGCCTCGGCAGTGTCGTTGACGAGTGTTAAATAAAGACGATCGGCATAGGGCAGTGCTTCACGATAGAGTTCGCCACCGCCGATAATGAAGACTTCATCCGCGCCATCAACGCGCGCCGCTGCGGCGCGCGCGGCCTCGAACGAATTAATAATCATTGCGCCCTCCGCTTTATAATTTTTTTGTCGCGTTACGACAATATTGGTGCGTCCCGGGAGTGGACGGAATTTTTTCGGTAGCGACTCCCATGTCTTACGTCCCATAATGACCGGATGCCCAGTCGTGAGCGCCTTAAATCGCCGCATATCATCCGGAATATGCCACAGTAGCTTACCGCCACGACCAAGCTCACTGTTTTTCCCAATTGCGGCGATGATAATGTATTTGTTTCCCATGCTTAAAGTATGTCAGAAATTCGTTTGCAAAACAATAAATAGCACGCTTTGATAATAGTATGTCGAAAATAGGCCGTGTGAAGATAAAAAATATCCTTTCTCCCGGAGCAAATCTTAAAGATCGTTTTATTCCTGACCTCAATGAACTCAAACAGGTTATTGGAGATCTGAAGTGCATGGGATATCGAATTGTACTGACACAAGGCGTGTACGACCCGCTTCATGAAGGCCATGCACGCTATCTTGAAAAGGCACTCTCATACGGAGACATCCTTGTAGTCGGTGTCGACTCGGACGAGCTCACTCGGTTACGCAAAGGACCAAACCGCCCGGTGGTGCCACAAAAGGAACGTTTACAAATTTTAAAAAAAACAAAAAAAGAAATTTATATATACTCGGTACGTCACTCATCTCCATCACACCTCGCCTAGAAAGAGATATACGGGCCCTTTCTCCTGAAGAAGCATTACGTGCAATACGTGGATTGAATATGTTTCCAATGGTCTTAATCCTTGAAGAAGGTACCATTAAAAAAACTCTATCAGACTATACACAGATCACCCTTCCAGATGAAGATGTGTCAAGAAATTTTGCACGGATATTTCTTAAAAAACACAAAGTATATTTTAAAAAGATCTTTTTGCGCTGGGATAAGACAATTTCTGCTACTGAGTTTGAAGTTCCGCCTGATAGAATTATTTCTACAAAAAACAGCGATTTAAAATTTTTACGTGAAGCCGTAAAGGAGGCACGGCAAAGTCCTGATTGGTGGCGGAAAATCGGCGCAGTCTTAGTGAAAGAGAAAAAGATTGAAATTCGCGCCTATAATAGGCACTTCCCATCTAATACAACTTCTGGAACTATGGGCGATCCGCGATCAAATTTTGATTACGGAGAACAACCGGAAATATACCTCTCTATCCATGCCGAGGCGGACATCATAGCACAAGTGGCGAATAGAGGAATTTCTCTTCAGGGTTCGGAAATATTCGTAACTACATTCCCTTGTCCTAACTGTGCGCGCCTGTTGGTACGCGCCGGCATAAAGAAATTATTTTATACCCAAGGATATTCAAAACTTGATGCAGAGGAGATATTAAAATCGGCAGGCGTAGAAATTATTCTTGTAAAGACGTAATTTTATTTTTTAGGAGTATAAGGTTTTGTACTATATCCTAGGAGTGGTGCGATTGGGTATGTTTTTTTAGTCCGTACCACGCCAATGAAGAGTTGAACATGCAGATGTTGTGTAACACTTGCGCCAGTATAGTGCTTATCTCCGAATCGCATAAAGAAACTCCCTGCAGGGAGTTTATATTTCTTACTGATCCATTTAATATGCACCAATAGTGTATAATTTAGCATGCTATACCTATTCTGTTGATGAAAATAACAAAATTAATTTCAAAAAGCTAACAATATGAAAAACAGCACAATCATCAATATTTCAGAAGTTGAGAAGTTATTCAAAGAATTTTGCAAAGAAAACAAAATAGAATTTTCAGAAAATAGATTTGAGGAGTTTCTAAGATTTCTAGAAATTGATTTTTACGATTGGATAAAAGGAAATTTGAGCCAGTTTAACAAACAGTAAATATGACGGCGATTTGGAATTTATTACATAGATACACAAAGGAGGGCGACTTGGTTGTTGATCCGATGTGCGGAAGTGGAACAACAATTGATGTCGCCAAAGAATTAAAAAGAAAAGCAATTGGCTACGATTTAAATATTGTTCGTCCAGATATTATTAAAAATGACTCTCGGAAAATCCCACTCGAAGATGATTCCGTCGATTTTGTTTTTATTGATTCACCGTATTCTGACAATATTAACTATTCTGATGATGAAAAATGCATTGGTAAAATTTCTTGCGAAAAAACAAAATTTTATGACGAGTTAGAAAAAACAGCTTCTGAAATCGAAAGAATTTTGAAACCCGGTAAAGTAATGGGTTGGGTTATTGCCGACCAATGGATTAAAAAGAAATTCACGGCAGTTGGATTTTTGATGTTGCAAAGATTAGAAAAATATTTTGAGACGGTTGATATAATCTGTCTCACACGTCATAATCAAACATCAAATACTGGTGTGTGGCATGATCGGGCAAGGCAGTACAATTTCTACCTCAGAGGATTTAAACATCTATTTATAATGAGAAAATCAACATAATATATGAGAGCAAATTATTCCACAAAAGTAATTTATACAAAGAAAAACTAACCATATATATGGAAGAAAGAATTAGAAAAGCAATAAC
>PFPP01000062.1 GCA_002793115.1 Candidatus Kaiserbacteria bacterium CG_4_10_14_0_2_um_filter_50_16 | reverse complement strand
CGCCGTTTATTTCAATTAACATACCCCTCTCGAGAAACATTTTGACCACCGGTTCGGTATGTTCATAGTATTCCTTCAAGCGCTCATCGACAGCATTGTCATCTGCACGACCCTCGACACCCTTACGCAAAGCGAGACGACGAAGAATTTCTTCATCAGACACTTGAATATTTAAAATGGTTGGTGGTCGGTCGAGCCATGTCAGGGATTCGATCACTAACTCTGCTTCTGGTACTTTGCGATTAAAACCGTCAAATATAACGTGGTCATCTTCCGAGAGCGAAAAAAGATTTTTCAGAAAAAGATACATGGGAATCCATGACGGCAAGAGTAATCCCGCATTCATTTCTGATTTTATTTTTCCCCCGGCGGGCGTATTGAGTGCTGCCATCGCTCTAAGCTCATTGCCAGCCGTTAGAACCTTCCATCCGGTTTTCTCGAAAAGCAATTTCGCCTGCGTCCCCTTCCCGCACCCCGGTTTCCCAATGAAGAATACAGTGCGTGTTTCCATACGCTTACTCTACCATTTTTTAGTACTCCCGAAGCGAAACTTGTGCATCGATTTTCTGTGCGAGATCAAGAGCGACCTGAACTGCAATAAGAAGCGCCGTACCGCCTAAGACGAGCGTCGTGACACCGGTGATTCCTTGAATAATCGATGGCGCAACTGCAATGAAGCCGAGGAAAACTGCCCCTGGAAGCGTCACACGATTCACCACCTTGCCTATAAACTCTTCTGTCTCGCGACCTGGGCGCACACCAGGGACAAAGGCACCGGACTTTTGGAGATTTTCCGCAACGCGATGCGGTTCGAAAATGACTGCAGTATAAAAATAGGTAAAAAGCACAACGAGAAGAAAATAAACCGTACCATATTTCCACGGATTGGAGAGAAATGCGGTGTACCAGAGCGCAGCGCTTGAGGCAAAGGAAATATGCAGTGCCCCGAGCATCGAGAGCGCCATCTGCGGCAGAAGCAGGAGAGACAGCGCGAAGATGATTGGAATCACGCCCGCCTGCAGAAGACGGATCGGAAGATAGGTCGCGGCTCCCTGCGACATCATTGCACCGCGCACCGCGCGCGCATAAGCGATCGGGATAGAACGTTCGGCATCGGAGACAACCACCACGGTATAGACCATCGCGAGCGCTAGGAATATAAACGCGAGGTATGCGGGAATATTTGCCGCGGAGGCGGCGAATATCGCTTGCGAAATACTTGCGGGCACACTAGCGAGGATACCGGCGAGGATAATGAGCGAGACACCATTACCGATGCCGAATTCAGTCACGAGCTCACCGAGCCACATTAAGAGCATAGAGCCAGCAGCGATTATAGCAATGTTTGCAATAAGAGCTACAGAACTAAGATGTGCTATGACGTCTTGACTCTGAAGCAGGAATAGGAAACCGACACCTTGGAGAATAGCAATAGGAATCGTGAACAAACGACTCCATTCGATAAATTTTGCGCGACCTGCCTCGCCTTCCTCAAAGTATGCTTGTTTTACTTTAGGAAATATTATAGTACCGAGTTGCATTATGATAGATGCGGTGATATATGGGCCAACACCGAGCATTGCGATAGAGAGATTTGAAAGACCACCTCCTGAAAAGATATTTAATAGACCGAAAAATTGATTATTCGCAAAAAAAGATGCGAGCGCGCCATGATCAACTCCAGGGATAGGAATCGACGCGAGGAGACGAAAGATAGCTAATGCGCCAATAAGAAAGAATATGCGAAATCGTATCTCGGGGTCACCGAAGGCGAGTTTTAATTTGTGAATAAAAGAATTAAGCATTGTATGTGCCACCAGCAGATGTAAGTGCAGAAAGTGCAGAAGCAGACAAAGTGCATCCATCTACAACGAGCGCCTTTGTTAATCCGCCACTTGATATAGTACCAAGAATCTTCACGATTGGTACGCGCCCTTTCACACGGCGTACTAGCCCTTTTGCGAGGAGTGTAGCAGGCGAAACTGTTTCTCCTGCTTTATATGCCTCATCTATTGCGGAGAGATTCACTACGGAAACCGCGATACGATTCGTCCGAACCGTACGCGCGCGATTCTTACCATAACCGCGACGCTTTGGAAGTTTCTTAATAAGGTCGCGTACTTCTGGACGGATTTTGTGTCCTGCGCGCGCTGTCTGCCCTTTCCCACCGCGACCAGAGGTCTTACCACGCTTCCCTCCGCGACCGACAGGCGCGTTCTTTTTATTCTTAGTTCGTGGAGAAAGTAGATGTAGTTGCATATATAAATAGTTATGCGACACGCGCGCCAGATAGCTTCTTTAATGCAGCGACAGTCGCGCGAGCAATTGTAAGTTTATTTTTAGAACGAGTATGAATCTTTGTTACTACATCAGTCACGCCCGCGAGATCAAGAACCGTACGCACAGCCGAACCGGCGACGAGTCCGCGGCCCTTTGAAGGGATAATTTCAACTATCGAAGAGGCGTACTTCGTCGATACTTGATGAGTGATAGAACCAGAGACCGTTCGAGGAACTGTGAAGAGATGTTTCTTTGCGTCTCGCGTCGCCTTATCTATCGCAAGAGCGGTATCGACTCCCTTTCCAAGTCCGACCCCTACGCGGCCTTTCCTATCGCCGATGACGACCACAAGGCTAAAATTAAAACGGCGACCGCCTGCCATCACGCGCGCCACACGACGCGCATCGATTGTGACTTGTTCGAACTCTCCGCGTTCGCGCGGCGCCCTGCCACGGCCGCCCGCGCGCGGCGCGCGGCTACGTAAAGATCCGCGACTGCCGCGAACAGCCGTGCGCGCGGCGGCTGGCGCCAAATCAACCAGCGCAATTTCTTTAATCGCCTCTTTAGGCACGACTGCACTCCCTTCTTCCTGTATTATTTCCGGTTTCAGAGATGCCGTCATACTAAAAAATAAGACCGCCAGCCCGTGCCGCATCCGCGAGCGCCTTTACTTGTCCGCCGTAGCGATACCCGCCGCGATCGAAGACAATCGAGGTGATGCCGAAGGCCTTGGCTTTCTTCGCAATCGCCTCGCCGACAGAAGTCGCCTGCATCGACTGTGGCCCTTTGAATTCGCGACCATGCGCCGCAACGATTGTCTTCCCTGCGGTATCATCGATAAGTTGTGCCGATACGAACCGATTGCTCCGGTAGACAGCGAGACGCGGACGCACCGCGGTGCCGATGATCTTCGCACGTACGCGTTCACGGCGGCGCGCACGGAGTTCACTGTTTGTTGTTGGTGATTTTTTCATAGAGTATTCCTATACGGCTTTTTTGCCCTGCTTGCGACGGATAACTTCGTTCTCGTAGCGTATACCTTTCCCGAGATACGGTTCCGGCGGTTTTATACGCCGAATGTTCGACGCGAACTGTCCTACCGACTCCTTATTCGCACTCTCGAGCCTGATGATGTTCTTCTCGACTGTTGCCGTCACATCCTCAGGTATCGCGAGCGGTACGGTATGTGAAAAACCGACGGTAAGTACTACTTCTTTCCCTTTGATTTCCATTTTATACCCGACACCCTCGAGGATGAGCTTTTCTACGTATGGTGTCTCGACGCCTTGGACCATATTTTTTACATGCGATGCGAACGTGCCCGTGAGCGCTTTGGCAAGACGGGAGTGATCCTTCGGTATGATCGAAACTCCTGTCGGCTCGACGGTAATCGAAACCGAAGGATGTATGCGCCTGGTCAGTGTGCCTTTTGTTCCCTTTACCGTCAACACGCCGCCTGCTACCTTGACATCGGTCTTTCCTGCAGCTATTGGTTTGTTCGCGAGACGGCTCATAATAAAATAGATATATTGGATTACCAGATTTCGAAAAGTTCTTCGCCGCCGAAACGATTGTTACGAGCCTCTTTGTCCGAGATGATACCGGCCGAAGAAGAGATGATGCGCGCACCAGTACCTCCCTTCACGCGATGCGCGGCAGTGTATGGAGTGTAGAGCCGGCGGCCGGGCTTACTGATACGCTTCACGCCGCGCAACCGTGATTGCCCACGCTCGTCGTAAGCGAGACCAACTATGATTTCTTTTTGCACCTTGCTATCTCCTTTTGCATTTACGTCGACACTGGTGACGAAACCGAGCTCTTTCAGTTTCTTCGCGATGGAAACTATATACGTCGAATACGGCATGGACACTTCATGCTTGCTGATGCGAGCGGCATTCTGAAGACGGATGATGAAGTCGCCGACGCGGTCGCTTACCATGATGCTTTCTTAACGCCCGGGATCTTTCCTTCGCGTGCAAGCTCTCTGAACTGGATACGTGATAGACCGAAAATGCGCATATAACCACGCGAACGACCGGTAATCGAGCATCGACTCTTCAATCGTACAGGCGATGAATTTCTTGGGAGTGCCTGCAAACCTTCGGAGTCGCCGGCCAGCTTCAAAGCCGCACGCTTTGCCGCGTACTTCTTCACGAGTTTCAGCTTCTTCGCATATCTCGCCAACTGGGACTTTTTTGCCATGAAAAAATAAAGCTCCGAGGAGCGTAGTTTTAGAATATCAGTGTTTTACGCCCGAGTCAACGATAAGCGGCATGCCGAGATGACGGAAGAATGCCTCAGCCTCGCCCTTCGTATGCGCGGTGGTAACGATGGTAACGGCGAAGCCGAAGACATCTTTCAGATCTTCATCAGAAGTTTCCGGGAAGATGGTATGTTCTTTTATACCGATTGTGAGGTTCCCCATATCGTCAATCGCTTTCGCGGAGAGGCCGCGGAAGTCGCGGGTGCGCGGGAGCGCAATGTGGATGAGCTTGTCAAGAAAATCATACATCCGCGCACCATGGAGCGTTACTTGAAGACCGACGGTATCGCCTTCACGTACTTTAAACGAGGCGATGGATGTTCGCACTGGGCGCGGAGAGGGCTTTTGTCCTGTAATCTTCGCGAGACGATCTTCAATAATCTCTAATTGTTTCTTGTCGCGCTTCTTTCCGACGCCGGAAGAGATGACTGCTTTGCTGATGCGCGGGCTCTGCATCGAACTCGTATAGCCGAACGTCTCCGCGAGCGCGAGATAGGCTGACTGCTGTCGTTGTTTCGTGATGGACATAAATTTATGGCGCGTCGAGCGCAGATTTTATCTTTTCTTTTGAAATAAGCATAACGTTCGATACATGAACCGGCCGAGACTTTTCGATGATTCGGCCGACCTTCCCCGCCGTACCCTTCAGGTGGCGCTTATAGAGAGCGATGCCTTCCACAATAACTGTATCCTCACGAGGTAGAGCGCGCAGGACAACGCCGGACTTCCCTTTATCCTTGCCAGTGATGATTTTTACTTTGTCTCCTTTTTTAATTTTCATAAAAATTTCTATACGACTTCGGGCGCCAAAGATACGATGGCATGCCATCCGCGTTCAGAGAGTTCGCGTGGCACCGGACCGAATATGCGGTTCCCTTTCGGTCCCATTTCCTTGCCCTGTTTCTCGATGAGTACGACCGCATTCTCGTCAAAACGGATATATGAACCGTCCTTACGGGCAAATGGCTTCGTCTGCCGTACGACGACGGCGCGATATATATCCTTCTTTTTCACCGCCTTACGCGGTTCGGCGGTTTGTATGGAGACAACCACGACGTCCCCAATGCCCGCATAACGACGTTTGCTCCCGCAGAGCACCTTGAAGATGCGCGCAATTTTACCGCCGGAATTATCTGCTATAGCCACGATGGATTGAGGTTGGAGCATAATTCTAGGTTTCAGAGTTTTGAGTTCGGATTTCGGAAGACACAATCTTAAAGTGTTTTCGTTTCGATATCGGGCGAGTCGCACTGACGGTGACGATATCGCCAATATGGACAGTGTTGCCGGGATCGTGCGCGAGGTATTTTTTTGACCGCACGAAATATTTTTTATACTTCGCGTTTTTTACGTAACGATCGACCTTTACCGTAACGGTGTCTTTCATCGCTGTTTTTACGACAGTGCCGACGAATAGGTGGGGACGAAGTGTTTTTTGTTCCATAATTTTTATTATACAGAGGCGGCTTGCCGTGAGTTTATCGAACGGACACGTTGTTCGGTAAGCACTCGCGCAATATTCTTACGAAGCTTCCCTTGCATATTCGGATTCTTGGCGCGTGCGCTGGCGGCCGAAAAACGCTCCGAGCGCAGTTCAGCGCGAGTATCGGAGAGAAGCTTCGCGAGCTCCTGATAGGTTTTCGTCGTCATAGTATCTTTTTTTGTCATACAAATAGGAAAAACAATTATTAGTGAGTTACAATTGTTGTCTTCACCGGCAATTTCATGCCTGCCTGTCGCAGATGTGCGCGGGCAATGTCTTCTGGAACGCCGTCAATCTCGAACAATACGCGACCGGGGCGCACTTCGAAAACATAAAACTTAGGATCTCCTTTGCCGCTACCCATACCCACTTCCGCAGGTTTCATGGTCACCGGACGATCCGGAAATATGCGGATCCAAAGCTTGCCGGTCTTCGTTGTCGCGCGGGTGAGAACCTTGCGTGCCGCTTCGATCTGGTTGCTCGTTGCACGCGCGCTCGAGAGAGCTTTGAGCGCAAAAGAGCCGAATACGACGGTGGTGCCGCGCGTATCTGGACGGCTCAAACGCTTGCCGCTCTTGCGTTGCGTCTGCCACTTACGATGTTTTACTTTTTTAGGAAATAACATGGTTAGTTTTTGTAAGCGGGCTGTAATCGCTTTGTTCCTTGATTCCCGGCGTATACGTTCCCGCGATAGATCCACACTTTGATGCCGACGACGCCGTACGGCAAGTACGCTTGCTCGTGCGCGAAATCGATATCAGCGCGGAATGTCTGTAGCGGGATGCGACCTTTTTTTATCTCCTCTTTACGGCTCATTTCCGCACCACCGAGCCTTCCCGAAAGCGCAATGCGCACGCCTTCGACTTCGCGTACCGCGATGACCTTTTCGACCGTCTGTTTAAGCACGCGGCGAAACGGCATCCGTTTTTCGAGCCCTTCGGCAATCATATAGGCAACGACTGCGGCATTCGTCTCCGGTTGGCGCACTTCGTTAATATCGAACTTAACCTGTTTCCCGGCGGGCAGGGAGTGTTCGGATGCCTTCCGCACGACGTCGGTCAGCTCCTTGCGCAGTGTAGCTGCATGTTCGCCGGAACGGCCGATGACAAGACCGGGACGCGCAGTCGAAAGGATGATACGTAGCTCGTTCGCCGAACGCTCGATCTCGATGCCGCTCGTATGAGTGCCGCGCAGGCGTTTCATAAGGAAGCGGCGAATCATTTCATCTATTTTAATATTCTCGCGATACATCTTCTTGTCGCTGGTGAACCAGCGGCTCTTCCAATCTCGAATGATACCGAGACGATGCACATACGGATGTACGGTGTGAGTCATATCATAGAGCGAGAGCTCGGAGATGTTGAAGTAGTAGCCGAAGTAGAGGCGAGCGTGATTTTTATGCGACTCTTCCTGCGACGAATGGCCGAAGCGCGGCCGAATGCGCGCGGCATATAGCGTTTCATCATTCCAGCGTTCTCGACCGTAATCGACTGCAATTTTAACGTCTCTTCATTTTCGCCAGATTTTTTTGCAGTAGAAACCGCGCTCTTGATGAGCTTCGTGATTGGCTCTGCCGCGCGCTTCGGGAGGAACTGGAGAATCGCGAGCGCCGCGGGAATTTTTTTACCTTTTACGAGATCCGTGACGAGACGAACCTTGCGCGGCGTCTGATTATAACTCTGAAGAATTGCGCTCGCCCTTTGTGGTTTTAACGAAGTATGGTTCATATTATTTCACGCTTGAGGCAACAGGTTCTTTGCCACCAGAAGTTGATTCGCTTCTTGCTGAAGCCGCTTTCGCGGAAGCGATCTCTGCCTCTTGTTTTTTCTGCTCCATCTCCTTTTGCATTTTACCGCCGTGACGAACGAACTTTTTTGTCGGCGAGAACTCTCCGAGGCGGTGTCCTACCATTTCTTCAGAGACGAGCACGTCGACATGCTGTTTGCCGTTATGAACGCCGAAGGTAAAACCGAGCATCTCCGGGCTTATCTGGCTCCGGCGCGCCCACGTTCGTATCACGCCGGCAGAAGCCGGTTTCTTACCAATGACCTTCTTCATGAGTTTGACATCCACGAATGGTCCTTTTTTAAGTGAGCGTGACATGATTAGGTATTGAACCGCTCCGCCATCCGGCGGAGCGGGATAGTTAAAAGATACAGGAATAGCGATAAATCGTCAACCGAATGTGCACCTCGTGCGATTCCAACTCCATTGGAACCAGCTTATAACGGAAATTTAAGTCTATTCTTGGATGTATATTCGAGCTGAATCGAACATTTGTGAGCACTAACTTTCTCCAGGTGCGCCGGGTTGGATTCGAACCAACGAAGGACGATGTCCGACAGGTTTACAGCCTGTTGCGATTGACCGCTCCGCCACCGACGCAGTCTGTTTACTATAACGGATTCAGCAGTTATTTCAAAACGAGTACGAGGACGCCTTGCTTCCCTTTGCGCACGAGGGCGTAGCCATTGGATAAATCCCCAAGATAAACTTTCTGATCGGGATTTCCAATTGTCTGACCGGAGAGCATGATGCCCTTCCCAGAGATCAAGCGCCGCGCATCTGATTTTGAAAAAGCGAGACCGCCTGCTACGAGCGCTTCGGCGAGTGAGTAGCCTTCAGCAAGGCCTCGCCTTGATATTTCTACGGAGGGAGCTTCGGCGAGTGCAACCGCAAGCGCCTCGCAAGAAAGTCGATGAAAAGAAGTGTCTCCGAAGAGAGCATCTGTCGCCGCGGCGACTTGCGCAGTTACTGCTGGCCCATGCACGATTTCAGTCACGAGTCGTGCGAGCGTCTCTTGTGCCTGGCGCTCGCCCGGATTGCGGCGATGCAGTTCCATAAGCGCATCGATCTCAGCAATCGGCAAAAAAGTATAAGCCTTCAGGTACGTTTCGACGCGCGTATCCGGAAGATTAATCCAGAACTGATAGAAGTGAAACGGTGATGTTTTTTTTGGGTCGAGCCAGATTGCATTGCCTTCCGATTTTCCGAACTTCTTGCCGGCAGAATCTTCCACGAGTGGCATACAGAGCGCGTATACCTGTTCACCCAAGTGTTTTCTGATGAGATCAACGCCCGAAAGCATATTCGTCCATTGGTCCGAGCCGCCAACCTGGAGATCAGCGCCGTATTTCTCATGAAGCGTCAGATAATCAAACCCCTGCAAGAGCGCATAGGTGAACTCGGTATAGGATATGCTTTCACCCGGCGTATCGAGACGTTTTTTTATAATCTCTCGCTTTATGAGGTCATTGACGGTAAAATGCTTGCCCACATCGCGCAGGAACGGCAACAACTTGGTCTTCGAGAGCCAGTCCGCATTATCAACCATTTTGAATGGAGTAGTACCGAGAATCTTCTTGAGTTGCGCCTTGAGCGCCAGAGTGTTCGTCGCAACTATTTTCTCGTCAAGCATCATTCGTTCGCCAGTCTCCTTCGGATCGCCGATCATGCCGGTACCGCCGCCGACGAGAAACACGAGCTTATGTCCGGCGGTGCTGAGACGCTTCATAAGGAGCATAACAGCGAGATTCCCAACCTGCATCGAGTCGGAAGTAGGGTCGATGCCGAGATATGCCGTTCGTTGTGCGGAAAAGATTTTTTCAAGCGGCGCGGATGTATGCTCGACAAGTCCGCGTGCCTTTATTTCTTCAGCGAGCATCATGCCGATGAGTATATCATTAGCGCGCGAGAAAAAAGAGACCAATGGCAGGAGCAATAAACCATAAGAAGAAATACTCCTTCGGTGCGAAAAGAATGTCAATGGCTGGAGTGAATTGATAAACTGAAGCGACCGGGAACACATGGTATGCGAACGCGATGAGAAACGCCGCACCGAGGAATGAGAGCACGATGAGCCCGAAGATGCCGATATACAAAAAATCTGAGACGATAACACGATGCAAAATGATATAAAACATCAATATCATAGCGGCGTAGAGCCCAATATGCGCGAGAAGCGTCGTCATCGCGGGAGCAGTCGGGAGAAGCGAGGTGTAAGGGAATGCGACATAAAGCGCATACGCCGTGTAGAGCGCGAGCAGGAGCGCGACGAACGACCCGCGTCCAACATACCACGCGAAGAGGAAGAAAATCGCGAACAGGATGATGACAATAAGAAAATCACTCGCAAAGCCCCAGGCAGAAAGCGCCGTGTGCGCCGCGAGAGCGTTCACCTGAGCGATCGCATCGGCTGTCGTAGTGGCGATCATGCCGGTAGTATACAATGGCTAGAGTCCCTCCGTTTTCAGTTCCTCAACAACTTTCTTCGCTTTACCGGATAGCTTGTGCGGGAGGGCGACTTCGAGGCGGATAATAAGATCGCCGCGGCCACCATCGCCAGGAACACCCTTCCCCGCGATACGCAGAAGATCTTCTGTTCGTTTCATCGGCGGGATTTTTACCTCGAGCGTCTTCCCTTCCAGAGTCTCGATAAGGACGACAGTTCCGAGAAGAGCGTCGGTAAGCTTTATCGGCAAATTCATAACAAGATTGAATCCTTCGCGGCGGAAAGTCGCATGCGGTTTTATATGCACCTTCACATACATATCGCCTGCAATACCGGTTTGTATCGCTTCGCCCTGTTGTGGTAAACGTATCATCTCGCCGTTGTCGATACCTGCTGGAACGTGTATTTTTATCTCTTCTTCCCTGCGTCTCACGCCATGACCTTTGCATTCAGTACATTTCTCTCTTGGTATCTTCCCGATGCCGCCACAGGCGATACAGGCGCGTACGCTGTTGAATTGTCCGAGGATAGAATTGCGCGTCTCGTGGATGCGGCCACTGCCGTTGCATGTTTTGCACGTTTCGAGCTCGGTGCCCAGCTTCGCGCCCGTACCGTTACAGAGTGTGCAAGTTGAAACTTTTGCAATGAGTACCGTGCGCGTTGTGCCGAAAATGGCATCCTTGAACGGGATTTCAAGATCAATGGAGATATCACGCCCACGAGGTGTTTGCGCTCTGCCTCCTCTGCCGCCGAAAATATCACCAAAAATATCGCCAAAATCAAACTCGACGCCTCCCTGCCCGAATCCTTGCTGGAATTGCGAGAAGTCAAAACCTCCAAACGGGTTCCCAGTTTGCCCCGAGCCTGTCGAGGAACTCGGACCTCTCCCCGCAAACGCCTGGCCGTATGTATCGTATTCCCTGCGCTTCTTCTCATCGCTTAAAATGGCGTATGCCTCGGTAATCTCCTTAAACCTCGATTCATCAGTGCCACCCTTGTCAGGATGATATTTGTGCGCGAGTTTCCGAAACGCTCTTTTAATATCGTCATTAGTTGCTCTCTTATCGACGCCCAGCACGTTGTAATAATCTTTAGTCATTGTTATGGCTTCTCTTTAAACTCCGCATCGGTTGGGCCGGCGGACTCTGGGGAAGTTCCTCCACCAGAGTTGGGACCTGTGGCTTCGCCTCCGGGCGGCGGAGTTTGTCCACCAGCTGGCGGATGCATAATCGCTTCGCCGATTTTGGAGAGCGTCGTCGAGAGAGCCTCGGTTGCGGATTTAATTGTGGAAGAATCTTCGCTCGCACGGGCGGTCTTAAGCGCATCGATTTTGTCCTGCACTTCTTTTACAATTTCAGCACCGACCTTCCCACCGTTTTCTTTTATCGCCTTCTCAGCGGCATATACGGCCTGATCGGCGATGTTGCGCGCCTCCATTAGCTCTTTTCGCTTCTCGTCATCAACCGCATGCGCCTCAGCGTCCGTCTTCATCTTCTCAATATCTGCTTTCGAGAGACCTGTGGAGCCGGTAATCCTGATGGATTGTTCTTTGCCCGTCGCTTTTTCTTTCGCCTTCACGGTCAAGATGCCTGATGCGTCGATATCGAAGGTTACTTCTATCTGCGGCATGCCGCGCGGAGCCGGCGGAATGCCGTCCAACATAAACTTGCCGAGTGATTTATTATCAGCGCTCATCGCGCGCTCGCCCTGCGTGATATGAATCTCCACTGACGGTTGATTATCTGCGGCTGTAGAAAAAGTCTGCGAACGGGAGGTAGGTATCGCTGTGTTGCGTTCAAGAATCTTCGTCGCGACGCCGCCCATGGTCTCGATGGCGAGTGAGAGCGGAATAATATCGACGAGCAAAATATCCTTCACATCTCCTTGAAGAATGCCTGCCTGGATAGCCGCGCCGATGGCGACTACTTCATCAGGGTTGACGCTCATATTCGGCTTCTTGGCGAAGAATTTCTCGACAACCGCTTGGATCGCCGGCATGCGGGTCTGCCCGCCGACGAGAATAACTTCGTCTATTTCTCCTATCTTAAATGGCGAGGCCTCCATCGCGCGCTTGGTGATAGCCATCGCGCGTTCTATGAATTCGCCAGCGATATCTTCGAGTTTCGCGCGCGTCATTTTAATAAGAAGGTGCCGCGGACCAGATGCGTCGGACGTGAGAAACGGAATATTCACTTCCGTCTCCTTCGCGCTCGAGAGCTCTATCTTCGCCTTCTCGGCGGCTTCATCGAGGCGCTGGCGCGCCAATGCGTCGCTGCGTACGTCGATGCCGCTCTCTTTCTTGAATTCATCTGCGAGCCAATTGATAATCTTCTGATCAATGTCCTTGCCACCGAGGTGCGCATCGCCGTCGGTGCTTTTCACCTCGATGATGTCGCCGCCAACCTCGAGTACTGAAATGTCGAACGTACCGCCTCCGAAATCGAACACGGCGATTTTTTCATCTTTTTTCTTATTGAAGCCATACGCGAGCGCGGCGGCAGTCGGCTCATTGATAATGCGCTTCACTTCGAGACCGGCGATCTGCCCTGCGGCTTTCGTAGCGCTTCGCTGGTCATCGTTGAAATAGGCAGGAACCGTGATGACCGCCTCGGTGATCTTTTCGCCGAGCTTCGCCTCTGCATCGGCTTTTAGCTTCCCAAGGATCATTGCCGATATTTCTTCAGGGCGATACCAGCTTTCCTGCCCCGAGCCCTTCGAAGGATCCATCATCTTCACTTCAACACCGCTATTGTCTGCTCTTCGCATTTCAAATGGAACGGCGGCTTTATCTTTTTGAACAGCTGGTTCGTTAAAAGAGTGCCCAATGAAACGTTTAATTTGAAAAATTGTATTGAGCGGATTCGTGACCGATTGCCGTTTTGCTAGAGTGCCGACAATGCGTTCGCCATTCTTCCCTACCGCAACGATAGAGGGAGTTGTGCGTGCGCCTTCGGCATTTTCGAGAATGCGCGGCTCGCCACCCTCGACGATTGCCATAGCGGAATTTGTCGTGCCCAAATCAATGCCAAGAATTTTTGCCATATAGTTTTAAAGTTAGAGTTCTAATTTTATACTTCTTGTTTCCCATTTGCAAAGCGTCCGACACGCACTTTCGCCGGACGGATGATCATATCTCCAATCCTCCACCCTTTTTCTAATACTACCGTAACAGTATCGTCTGTTTCAATAGTATCAACAGTATCTTGTCCGAACGCATCATGTAGTGCTGGATCGAATTGTTCACCTATCTTGCCGATTTCCTCCAACCCAAGCGAGGCGAAGGCGTTTCCGATCTGACGGGCAATAGCGAGGAATCCTTCAGGTATCTCAACGTGCTCTTTTGCACGCTCAAGAGCATCAAAAGCCGGCAAAAGCGTTTCCACCGCCTTTATTTTCCCCTTCAATTCCGACGCCGTGACATCCTCATTAAATCTTTTTAACGCGTTTACGTAGTCAGCCTTAGCTCTCTGCCAGCCGTCCATATATTCTTGTTTCTCCCTCCGGCATACGCTTATCTCTTCGCGCATCTTCGCGATTTTATCTTCTGCTCCTCGCTCTTCAACCTCTGGCTCAATAGTCATATCTTCCCTTTCGTCTAACTCAGGATCCAGTTGCTCTACTTGTTCTTCCTGTGTGTCCATTTCTTCAGTATGCCTGAAAGTGTGAATAGAGTCAAAAAGAAAAATCCCGAACTCTTCAGTCCGGGGTCCTACAATGGAGAA
>PFPP01000023.1 GCA_002793115.1 Candidatus Kaiserbacteria bacterium CG_4_10_14_0_2_um_filter_50_16 | reverse complement strand
CCAAAAAGCGCACAACATCACGCCATCTGTCGGCTACTTCGGGGTGAAGACGAAGGGGGAGGTGGCAGTCTTTAGAGAGTTGAAATTTGATTCGGATCAGAAATGATAATTTCTGCCTTGCCCTGGTAAGAGGATATCTTCCCAGTGAGAGTAACGGTTGTTCCTTCGTGGCTAGATAGGCCGCTGAATTTTTTTGCATCATCGGCGAAAATGACGCCGGAGAAGGGACAAGTCTTATAGCTCTTACAGAAATCTAAAAAGACCGTGCCACTCGCAGATGTGTAGGCGTCGATAAGCGTGCCGCGCACAGAGGCGTACTCGCCGATGTGCGCGGGGGCATTGGTGTAATCGATGGTACCAATAGAAATTGGCGCGGCCGCTCCCGCGGCCGCGTTGTTGTCTTTGTATGCATCCAGTAGTCGTTTCAAAACATTTTCGTACGCCTGCCGGAGTGCCAGGTCGGTTCCTATTTCAAGTATTTCATCATTTATAGTTGTTGCAGATTTAGTCCAATTATAACTACCGATTGCATACGCAGAATCAGTAACGATTGCTTTGATATGCATAATGCCATTACCGGTCGCGTGTTTCTCGGTCACGATTGGGATGCCAGCTTCTGTAAGTATCTTGGTTATTGGCGCGCCATAGCTATTTGAGCTCTGTTCTGAATCGACTATTCCGCGCACGTCTATTCCGCGTTTTTTCGCTTTCACAAGAGCATCCGCAATGCTCGGAATAGTGAATGTATATATCGCAAAGTATATGTGATTTTTTGCAGAATCGATAAGCGCAATAATTTCTTTATCATTTTGCTTCTGATCGAGACTGTAGATAACGCGTACCGAGCCAACTGCAGGCGCCGAGACGGTTTGTGTGGGGATGTTCACACACGACACTGGCGCCGCGTTGCCGCCCATAGCATATCCAGCGAAGCCAGCCGCGAGTGCAAGTACAGCCGCAACTGCCGCACGAATTATTTTTTTATTCATGCATGAAGTATACTGTGCTTATGGCACTCGTATTTGATATAGAAACAGTCGGTGAGGATTGGGACTCGCTTGACGAAGCGACACGGCACAATCTCTCACGATGGATCAGAGAATCAGATCTGGATGAAGAGAAATATGTGCAGGAGATGAAACAGCTCGAAGAAGGACTCGGCTTTTCGCCCCTCACCGGCTTCATCATCGCTATTGGTGTCTTCGATACTGAAAAAGAAAAAGGCGCGGTGTATTTCTCAGCGCCTGGCACAAAAATGAAAGAAACTGAAACAGACGGAATTGCCTATAAGCCGATGGAAGAAAAAGAAATGCTCGAACAATTTTGGAAGGTCGCGGCGGTATGCACAGAGTTCGTTTCGTTCAACGGCCGCAGTTTCGACGCGCCCTTCCTCGCGCTCCGTTCGATGGCACACAACGTGAAGCCGACCAAAGATCTGCTCTCGAACCGCTACCTCTCCTCTCAGCGCGGGTGTACGCATATCGACCTTATGGATCAACTCACGTTCTACGGCGCCGCTCGCTTCCGCAAAAGTTTACATCTCTTCTGTCGTGCGCTCGGCATCGAGAGTCCAAAGGCGTCCGGCACCACTGGCGACGATGTCACTGCGCTCTACCGCGCGGGGAAGTATCTCGATATCGCCCGCTACAATGCCGGCGATCTCCGCGCCACCACCGCGCTCTATAAGCGGTGGCAGGAAACATTTCGTTAGATAGTTTTTTCTTCCTTCTTCGCGTGATACGCGAGGAGATTATGCCGGGCGGTAAAGAAGATTGCGAGCAAGAAGGCGAGAGCGATGCCCCAGCGTACTGGGCCGATCCATTCGGAGGTGAAGTTCCCAAACCAATACGAAACGGAAAAAAGGATTGTTGTCCATATTAAGATCGCGGTACTTGCAGTCAACACGAATGTAGAGAACGGTGAGCGGAAGAAACCGCTTGCGGCGTAAGTCGGAAGGCGCGTACCCGGTATGAAGCGGGCAGAAAAAATCGTGAGCACATACCGAGTCTTGAGCCACGTGCGAATGGGCGCAATAAAATCATGATCAACATAGCTGGCGAGTCGCGGATGAGTACGCGCGAGCCACCCGAGACAATAAAACCCAACATCGCCGAAAACGACGCCTATATAAAGAGAAAAGAGAGCGAGAGGAATTGGTACGATGCCATCAGCCGCAAGGACACCGACGATGACCGTCGTCATATCCTCTAAGATAAGAGTGCCGAGTATAATAGTGAATGAGAGAAGTGCCGTGTTGCCGACAGCTCCGTCGATAAGATGTGAAATGAAGAAAAAAGGATTCATAGCGAATCGTTTCAGTCTATCAGATTTCTTTATACACAGAACACTTGGCGCCCCCCCACGAGCGGCAGTAAACAGTGGTATCATTAAATGGAGTGCGTCGTTTTAGCAACCTAACGACTTATATGGCAAAAACTCTCACTATCATATTCGGAGTCATTATAGTGCTCTTTGGTCTTCTTGGATTCGTGAGTAATCCGCTTATCGGCACCGGGGCGTTGTTTGCTACTGATGCGGTGTTCAACAGCATCTGCATCATTCTCGGGGTAATCTTGCTTGCCGTTGCTTTCTGGGCAGGCGGAAACTCCGTGCTCTGGCTTCAGATTATCGGCGCGGTGATATTCCTGCTCGGCCTCATCGGCATCTTCACGGACGGGGCATTGCTTGGAATCGCCTATACAAACAGTGCTGTCAGCTGGCTCGATCTTATCGCCGGTGCAATTATCTTCGCCGCGGGGATGTATAGCAAAGATGAGACACATAGCAGTATGCCACCTGTGTCACCCTTACCCCCCTCGAATCAATAGCGCATATAACTACTTTCGTTTAGTTTTTGGCACACTACTGTTGCATGCGGGTGGCATAGTGCGTATGCTGGGCAGTATGAAACGTGTCGGCGTCATACTTATCCTCATCCTCGCTTTTTGCGGACTCGCAGATTCTTTTTACCTCACTCAGAGCGAATTGAATGGTACGCCACTTCTCTGCAACATTCAGAACCTCTCCAGTTGCAATGTTGTCGCAACGAGCCAGTATTCGCATATCTTCGGCATTCCGATTTCTGAACTCGGCATCCTGTTTTACTGCATTATTTTTGTCCTTGCCGCGCTCGAGATTATCATTTACGATCAGCTTATACGCCATGCGCTTCAAACCATTTCATGCATTGGAGTTCTGTCCTCCCTCTATTTCACCTTCATCCAGATATTCGTCATAGGCTCATTCTGTATCTACTGCTCTGTTTCAGCTCTTATCACGATTCTCATTTTTATCCTTGCTATATCGATCGAACCTATCCGCAGAAGCGCGTTCCATAGGCCGCCTGCGGTCTAGCATCGGTATGCAACGCGCACTTCTCATTGCACTTATCTTCCTTCTTCCGGCGAGTACGCTTGCAGCGTCTGCTCCCGCATCTTTTTCAGTGGCACGTTCGCTCCTTGCCGCAAGTTCCTCGCCCGGAAATGCATACCGAGCAGGCATCTCGGTCGTTATCACGGCTCCAGTAGCAGGAGATCTTTCGGTAACAGGGGGTTCAGTCGTTACCGCTGCGCCTGTGCATGGCGATGAGCTCGTTCTCGCCGGCTCCATCAGCTCGCGTGCCCGCGTAACGGGCGATGTCCGATTTTTTGGCGGGCGCATCAACATTGAAGAACAAGTGGGAGGCGATATAATCGCTTTTGGGTTTTCTGTGCATGATTCCGGTCGTGCCGACGGAAGCGTCTTTATCGGTGCCATCGACACCTCCTTGACGAACGGGGCAATAGGCCCGGTTACTCTCTATGGGAATACTGTCTCGCTTGCTGGCGATTTCGCGAGCGATGTAACGGTCATCACGAGCGGTCATCTGACACTCGCAGCTAGCACCACTATACTCGGCACGCTTTCTTATGAAGCGCCCGAACCGGCCGCTATCCCTGCGTCAGCAACGATAATCGGCGGTGTTAAGTACACCAATGCTTCGTATCTGCCGGACGCCAGCACCTCGCGCATTCTCGCACTCATGAGCATCGGGTTTTTCCTTTTTGTGCGCGTCCTCGGAGCGCTTATTCTCGCCGGTCTTCTTGCGGGACTTTTCCCGAAACTTGCGGAAGCGATCGCCGGGCGTGCGTATACGAAACAGCCGCGTGCCATCCTTCTTACCATGCTACTCGGCTTCGCAACACTCGTCGCCACGCCGATCTTGCTTATTCTGCTCTCGCTTACATTTGTCGGTATTGGTCTTGCACTTTTAATTTTCTTTCTCTATGCCCTCGTGGCATTTCTTGCACTTTTGTATGCTGGAATTTTTCTCGGCAGTGTCTTCGCGCGGCGTTTCGCTCGCCGCGATACGATGCTGTGGCACGATGGCGTCATTGGTATGCTCCTGCTCTCGCTCATTTCTCTCGTGCCGTTCATTGGTCTTTTTGCAGTGCTCCTGCTCACCACTTTTTCAGCAGGCGCACTTTTGCAGCTCTTTTTTAACTTTGCTTTTCCGCGCGAGGAACAAACTCCTGAAATGTTATGAGCCGTACCGAACGCGCAGTGCGCGCGAAGAAGATAGTTTCCTACCTAAAGAGGACATATCTAGAGCCGAAAAGTGAACTCACGTACACAACACCGTTTCAATTCGTCGTTGCAGTCATCCTCTCGGCGCAGTGTACCGATACGGCGGTGAACAGACTAACGACAATACTCTTTAAGAAATATAAAACGCCGCATGACTTTGCAAAAGCGAATAGGATAACTTTTATGAAAGAGATTTCCTCGATTCCGTTCTTCCGCAATAAGGCGAAGGCGATTATTGCTACTGCGAGATCGTTACAAGAAAAATATAGTGGGGAAGTACCGCGCACGGAAGCAGAGCTTATCGTGTTATCGGGCATCGGCTACAAGACCACCCATGTCATTCTTGGTGAGCTCTATGGTGTGTGGGAAGGCATCGCGACTGATACGCACGTGAAGCGCTTTGCGCGGCGCTTCGACCTGACCGACAATATCGACCCCACAAAAATTTCAAAAGACCTCGAATCACTCATTCCGAAAAAAGATTGGAAATATGTGAACAACAGCTTCGTACGCTATGGCCGTTCTGTCTGCCCGGCTCGTCCTCACGACTGCACCTTTCATCCACTCACCAAGCTCTGGCCACCCGCCGCACTCCGCTGGCCAAGCGCTAAATGATGACAATCGAAACAATCGAAGAAGGATTAATTAACGAAAATCTTTTATCAGCAGGGTCGCAACAGCGCCCGCGATGCCGACAAAAGCGCCTGTGAATGCGAAAAGAATCTGATAATTACCGAACAAGAGGATGAGACTGCCCACAATCGGGGCGATGATGTCGGCGAGCGGCCACACGCCGCGGAAAATGCTCACCGAATCTATATCCCGCTCAGAAACGCGGCGGAAGAAGTGCCCCTCGTTCATACTCTCGATGAGCGCCGCGCCTATACGCGAGCTGATAAGAATGCAGAGAATAAGAAAAATAGACGATGTTGGCGTAAGAAGACTGACCGAGGCGAGCGCTCCGCCAGCGATGAGGAAACCGGCAAGCATAAGCTCTTTATCGCCAAGAATTCGGTCAGCGATCCATCCCGCCGGGTATTCGATGAGAACATAAGGAATAAGCATAATTGAGAACATCCATCCGAGATTCAACCACGGGATGCCAAGTACGTTGTGAAGATACATCGGAACATACAAAGGCGCCCAAACATAGAAGAGATACAGAATAAGATGCCCGAAAGTAACCGCGGCTAGGTCGCGATCTCGCATAATGCGAACGAACGTATCGCGCATTGAGGAGGGCAGGGGAGACGCGCCTCGCGGAAGGCGCTGAACGGTGAAGAGAGCGATAAAAGGTACTAGAGCAGCCGCGGCGACGAGGAATATGCGGCCATAGGTGTCGGCATTGATGAGAAGCGCTCCAACAAGAAGCGGCGCGACGAGCGCGGCGACGTTCCATGCAGTGAGAAAAAGCGCGCGCACGCGACCGGTCATATTTTCTTCGACGACCGTTGCTTCAAGGAGCAGATCAAGCTCGTATGAAAGAAGGGGCTGGAGCGAAATGGCGAGAGTGATGAGAACGGAGACCATGAAGACTCCCGGCGTAACCGCAAGCATGAGGAGCACAGCCATCTCCATACTCGCGAATAGAAGCACGAGCCGCTGGGCGCCATACCGCGCAACAAGTCGCGGCAGGAATGGGAAAAAAATAAGAGCGCAGAAAGCGCCGCCAGCGATGACAAGGCCGGTGTACGCCGCCGGCATGAAAGAGGAGAGATAGACGAGCGGAATATACGCGACAAGAGTAACGAACAACGAAAAGAAAAAATTTGCGGCAAAAAGGGTAACCCGTGTGCGCATGCTGTCCGAGGATACCACGGAATTTACATCCCGATGAGTACCGGAATGACCATCGGGGCCTTATTGGTGCGGGCGAAAAGAAATCCCGCAATGACGTCTGTCAGGTTGTTCTTCACATAATCCAGGTCAATCGGGCTCATATTCCGTGTCGAATCCTCAATGGTTTTTTTGATAAGAACGCGCGCTTCGTTGAGCAAATTTTGCGACTCGCGCAGGTAGATGAAACCACGGCTAATAATGTCAGGCGACTTACGCAACTTGCCGGTCTTGAGGGCGATGCTCGCGATAATGACGAACATACCGTCCTTCGCGAGCGACTGGCGGTCGCGAATAACGACTTCCTGTATATCACCGATCATGAAGCCATCAACGACAAACGGTGCCGCGGGCACTTTTTGCTTATGTACATGCAGTTCCTTACCGTCAACGATGTCGATAACGATTCCGTTGTCCGGGATTACGATGTGATCCTTTGGAAAGCCAGCCTGCTCGACCGCTTTCGCATGGCAGGTGGTCATCGAACGGTAACCATATCCCGGCATAAAGAACTGCGCCTTCACCTGTTGGTTAATCCAGACGAGTTCGCCCGCGTTGCCATGGCCAGTTGAGTGAACGTCGCTTGAGCGGTAATGAATAATCGTTACGTTATTACGGTAGAGATTATCCTTCAGCTTCTGCACCGAAATTTCATTTCCTGGAATGATTGACGACGAGAGAACAATGGTATCACGTTCATTGAAAGTAATGTATTTATGTTGTTTTGTCGCGATGCGCATCAATGCGGCGAATTCCTCGCCTTGCGCGCCGGTCGCGAGCACGACGATCTTGTTCGGCGGATAATCGTTCATTTCCTGCGCGGGAATAATCGTCGCCTTATCGACAGTCAGCAAGCCTGCTTTCTGAGCAATCTCGATGTTGTTTTTTATAGAGCGGCCTTCGGTGACGATCTTTTTCCCATATCGCTCGGCGAACTTGATTATATTAATCATACGCTCGAATTGCGAAGCGAACGTGCCAATGATGAGTCGGCTTTGCACCGTTTTAATAATCTCTTCAAGCGTTTGAAGCACGCGTTGTTCAGGAATCGAAAACCCATCTTTTTCCGCATTTGTCGAGTCTGCGATAAAGAAGAGATTGTTTTCTTTTCCGATTTCGCCCCACGTTTTTTGTTCGCGCTCCGAGGGGACGCTGTCCACGTGTTCGAGCTTCAGATCGCCCGTAATAACGATGTTGCCGTACTGAGTTCGGATTGAGACGCCCATCGAATCGGGAATCGAGTGTGTTACCGGAAAAAATTTCACCCGCGTGGTGCCGATTGTGAGTTCGGAATTAACTTCTATCTCGACGATGTTTGGCTTTGGCACGTCCGGATATTCCTCTTGCCGGCGCTGAATCATAATGCTCGTCGCACGTCGCGTGTAGATCGGCGGATTGCCGAAACGCGGCAAGGTAAAGGGAATGCCGCCGATATGGTCAAGATGGCCGTGCGTGATAATGACACCTCTCACTCGTTCGGCATTTTTTTCTAAAAATTTCGTGTTTGGAAGCGTGTAGTCGACCCCTGGCGCATCATCCTCGGCCTTGAAGTGGAAACCGGCATCCATGACGATGATATCGCCGTTGACGTCGATGGCTATCATATTGCGCCCTACTTCTTCAACGCCGCCTAAAGGAACAATACGCACGATATTTTCCGCCGGCCGTTCTGGATAGTAGTCGGCGGTGCGGCTCGCGCGCGCATGCGAGAGGGCGGTCGGACGGCGCAAGATTCTCTGGATACGGCGCGAGGCGCCTCCGGGGCGCATGCCACTACGGCCCAACGGGCGACTTCCACGGTCAAAGCGCCGCGAGGTACGAGCGCGAACTGGTTGTACTTCGTCGTGTCTCAAACTTGGTCGTGGATGTGCTGGAGCTGGTGCTGGAGCTGGTGCTAAATTCATAAAAATAATTCGTAATTGGTAATAAGTATGTAATTTAATTTTTTCTCACTAGAAAAGGCCACACGGCATCAGTTATTCGATACCATGACGCAACTGTCGCGAAGCGGTCAGAAGTGGTGATGATTTGCGGGAGAACAACGCCATATAAGTCTTTCGGCACCGCGTAGGTGAAATCCGGCGCGTATAAAAATGCGGCCGGATAGTCCGCGGCAATGATGTCTTCAATCTTCTGGATATCCGCCGCGCGCATCTCTCGATCGGCAGAACCACGTGCGTCCTCGAGAAGTGCATCAACGGTTTTATTCGCATAAAGAGCTATGTTTAAACCTGGATCATTGCGTTCTTGCGAATCCCAGAAGGCGTAGATGTCCTGGTCGCGACCTATCACCATGCCGTACAGGAGCGCCTCATATTTGCGCGGACGAATGACGTTTTGTGAAAGGTCGCCCGGCTCATAGAGCTCGACGTCAACGGGAATGCCAAATTTTTCCCAATCCGCTTTCACCGCTCCAGCGGCGTTCTTCAGTTCAGGCACATTCGATGTGCGTATCGTAATTCGGTCGAGTGTCTGTTTCGCAGATACATTTTTCCAAATGCGCAGGGAACCGTCATACGTCCATCCGGCTGATTGGAGAATCTGCGTCGCCGTAGCCGTTGGATTATCTGATTGGGGAACAGGCACTTGCTTCACCGTATCGCCGGGCGGTACGGGACCCATGATCGCAGTCGCATATCCGCCAAGCACAGTGTCAATAATCGCTTGTCGGTCGAGGGCGAGCGAGAGCGCCTTACGCACTTCCGCGCGCGCGTATACCTGCTTCTCGTTTGGGTTCCAGAATACGCCAAAAACTCTCGCATACGGAGCAGTCAGCACCCCCTTTTTCGGTACATCATAAGCGCTTTCCTCTGTGCCGTTTATAAGGGCGCTTGCGAGATCCTCGCTCCGCGAATAGAAATTAAACCGGATACTATCGAGGTATGGTCGGCCGAGGACATACTGCGGATTCTCAGTCAGGAGCACGCTTCGAATGAGCCCGGATGCATCGCGCGAGATGCTCGCGACTTTGAACGGTCCAGCGCCTACGGGATTCGTCTCGAGTGTTGAGAATGGGAACTCCTCGATTGAGATATTTTTCCAGAGGCGCGAGGGCAGGATCCCCAGAGTAGTGAGCCCGAGGAAAGGTGCATACGGTTTCGCGAGAGTGAAGCTTACCGTGCGTTGATCAACCGCCTTGACCCACACACCGGACCAATCGGCATATTTTGGACTTTTGAGCGCGGCGTTCTGGGCTTTTTCTACCGTAAAGGCGACGTCGTCTGCCGTGACGGGCATCCCGTTTGCAAATTTCGCATTCGCACGCAGGACAAAGGTATATACTTTGCCATCGGCGCTTATTGTATAGCTCTCGGCGAGCACTGGCACCAATTTTCCTGAACCTGAAAGGCCCATGAGCCCGGCGTAGACGAGCGAAGAAAGATCACGATCGGCATCGCTGATGGCTAGAAGCGGATTTATAAACTGCGGACTTCCAAGCTCTCCTTCAGCGAGACTGCCACCATAGGCCGGTATCTGGACAAGGATCGACTGTTCTAGCGCATACAGACCGGAGAAGGAAGAGATACCGACAAGAAGTGCGAACAGATAGAATAAGACGCGGTTGCCGGGCGAGAGTGAACGGATATGTTCGCTCGCGCGCTCAAACAGAGGGAGACTTCGCGAACGCATAAGCCGTTCCCGCCAGAGATCGTTCATACTCATCCAACCAGAAGGAAGTTCGCTATTGCCGCGAGTACGAGCATAATCGCAATGCCGATTGTCGCATTGAATAGAAATTTTTCGGCGCCTCTGCGCTTATAAAACGTCGACGCGAAGTTGTCGCCTCCGAAGGCTCCGCCGAGGGTCGCGCCGCGCTGTTGGAGCACGATGCCGACGATGAGGAGTATTGAGAGGATAATTTCCGCGTACGGCAGTGCCGATACGAATGCCTCCATCTGTATCTGCAACAGTAGCATAGGTGATCGATAACGCGCAAGCTACCCACCAACTTTTATTCCCTGATAAACACGACGTGTCCCTCAATAGCAAAGAAGGCGTTTTAGGAGCTGGGAATCATGATACTGACTACTCTATTTCTTGTAATGGCAGAGCATATTGCGTTTACACTGAATGGTTTGAATTTTTGAAGAGCGTTGACCCGGATATGAAATATGTTAAGACCATTTCAGAAATAATGAAGATGTATAAATAAGTAATGCTAAGAATACTAATCCACCTAATCCTAATCTCAATCCTGACCATTGGCATTGGAGCATACTTTGTACAAAAGCCACTCTCTGATCAAGAAGCAAATAAATGCGGTGATAGCGTATGCCAACCGCAGGAACGATTATTAAGTAATTGCACCCAAGATTGCAAGAATACCAGCAATACAAAATCACCACCTACTTTTTTGCCGAAACCCAAAAATACGCCTTCTACAGCACAGATTACTGTGCCAACGCCTACTCCAATACCAACACCCACACCAACTCCTACACAAACACTTTTAACAACATGCTCTGCACTAAACGGAAACATATGTTCTGACACACAAACCTGTTCTTGCACATTCATAAGTGCTTCAGACAGCAATAGCTGTTGTAATGCGAGTTGTATTACCAAAACACCAGCAGACATCAAATGGAAGTTAGTGCTAGAAGACAATTTCAATGGAAATAAAATAGATACATCAGTATGGAAGGTATGGGATTGGGATAATGTTATGAGCGATGGTTCAATAAAAGCAACTACTTATGGAAAATATGAAATAAGGGCAAAACTTCCTATTTGAATTTTTGGGACACGATACAAATACTCTCCATCTGTCCAATCATCGTAAGAATCTTCTAGGAAATCATAAATGGAAGACAATTGATTATACTGGCCCTGATTTCTCTAAAGATTTTCATGTTTTTACTCTGGAATGGACACCGAGTGAAATAATATGGATTGTTGACGGAGTAGAGCGTGCAAAAATGACTGAAAATGTACCGAATAAGCCAATAAATATTATATTAAATTCTGGAGTAGGTGGAGATTATCCCGGAGATCCAGATGAAACAACACAATTCCCACAATATTATGAAATTGATTATTTCAGGTATTATAGTTTAGAGAATTAATTATAATATAAAATATGAAAAAAATACTAATTGGAGTAGGAATAATAATTCTAATAATAATACTGTTTGGAGTTGTTAAAAAAGTTGGGAATAAAGTAAATAATAATTTGGTCCAATTAGACAATATTACTATCCCAATCATTTTTACCCCACAAAACAACAATAAAAAAATAAATTCTCCTTTTGGTTTTCTAGAAGGATTTTCCAGTGTTGGTGAGATTGATTACTTTTCTGATTTAGGCGCTGGAACAAATAAAGATGGACGTTTAGTATGGGAAGTTTTTGAAAAATCTCCAGGTGTATATGATTGGAGCCGTTCTGATAAATTAATAAAAGCATCGGCTGATATCGGCAATGAATGGCTTTTTGGAGTAAATCCGCAAAATTCTGCGGATAAGAAAAAGTGCCGAACTACAATAGATGCTTGTTCCAATCTGAAAGCGGAATGCACCCCTTGCGATATTGGGAATTACTCTAGATTCTTCACAGACATAGTGAATAGATATGAAGATACTGTTAAATATTGGCAGATAGGTAATGAAGAAAATCACGCTTGGAAAGAAAGTCCTGAAAAATACGCGGATTTTGTGAAAATAAATTATGACTTGCTTAAAAAGAATTGTTCTGGTTGCCAGCTCGTTTTAGGAGGGGTATCGTCTAGACCTTCTGGATACTATGATTTCTACAGAAGCGTTATCAAAAGGGCTGGCGAAATCAAAAAACAGGGTGGGGGAGAAACATTCGATGTTTTTGATTTTCATTGGGCTGGTTGGTACGGAAGCTATAAGCAAATAAAAGATGTTAGCAATGGTCAATATTATGACTTTAAAAAATATGTCTCTGATATTAAGAGCGATCTAAAAGCGAATAATATAAGCGCGGAAATATGGATAACCGAAATGTCGACGTACAGTGGCGACCCGATTGACGGTAATCCGTCTGGAGAATTTTTGCAAAATCCGTTGCAAACCGAAAAACAACAGGCAAGTGAACTGATTAAAAGATATATATATTCTTTTGACAGTGGCATTAAGAAGGTTTTTTGGGTAAAAATTAATGAGTGGTATAAATTTGCTGGGCTTGAAAACGGTTTTTATGATAATGTCGGCTTAATAAATAATTCACAGGCCGATGGTGATTCTTCAAAAAAACTCGCGTATTATACTTACAAAAAAATGGTGGAGATTTTAGACGGCAGTGATTGGAATAATATCCAGACAGTCCAGGAATCAGGCGGTGTATATGTTTACAAGTTTAACAAAAATGGAAAAAATATCTGGGTGGCATGGAATGACAATTCCGGAAGTAAAAATGTTACATTATCTGGTATAACATCAAGCAGAGCTACAATTACCGAAGCAGTACCGAAGTATGCCACTGGCAAAGAAGTTGCAAATTACAACACAGCTTTCAATACCGAAATAAAATCTGTAAATGGTGGGCAAGTAATAATAACCTTAACAGATGCGCCGGTGTTTATTGAGGAGAACTAATATATAAAATTAAAAGATCAAAAGATTTTAAGAATTATATTAATATAATGTGTAATAATCAATCGCGTTGTCCCCAGTCACGAGGATGGCTCCTCGGCGTCTCCCTGAATAAACTGCGTCAGTTTCTCGATTGGGATCATACCTATCGTACCATGCACTCGTTCGTGGTTGTAGTGATCAACGCAGAAGTGTGGACAACGCGTTAATTTTTTACAAATAATATATGGCTATTCCCTGATAAACACGACGTGTCCATCAATTTACGATGCTGAACGGCGCGTCGCTGACGTCGTAATCGCTTAATGTCGGGGTTTGAATTTTAATAGTATAGTCACTGCCAGTTCCGACATCCGAAGGAACCGTGATGCTCAGAGAAGAACCGCCGCCACCGCCACCGCCAGGAGCAGTTGCTACCCCTGGATGACCACCATAGGGTGCGCCCGTTCCGCCAGCAACTCCATTTGCACCCATTCAACCAGCACCTCCAGTCTGAAAGTCTCCAGCAGAACCATTCATGCCAGAATTACCTGACATAATAGCTACTCCGGGACCACTTGCTGATCCACCACTTCCGCCGTTACATGTACCACCTTTCCCTCCAGTCGCTATAAGTGACCCAAAAGATGATCCTCCTCCATTTCCTCCAATTTGACACATGCTCCAGTCTGAATTTCCTGTTTGAGTTCCACGCGTACCGCCACCCCCTACAACGACAGCAATCGTTTGCCCCGAAGTAACTGCGTAATTTGATATCTTCCCGTACCCGCCACCGCCACCGCCAGAATTTCCTGAATGGGAGGTACCAGAAGCACCGTCACCGCCACCGCCCCATGCCAAGATAGCTTTAAGATTAATTACACCGGGGGAACGACGAAATAGTAATTTCCTGGAGTCGTCCACGTCTGAAAGCCAGGTGGGACTATCACAACTGTTGGTGTGCCGTTCCCAAGAACGCTAGTCACGTTTGTTATAATCGTGCTACTTGCACCGAATGAAGTGAGGATCGAGAGGACTGACTGAATCTGTGCGCTTGTGAGGCCCGAAGATATTGGGGATGTTGTTAATGTGCCACCGTTCAGAACGGTGTTCATATTTGCCACCGTTGTGCTATTCGCGCCGAACGAGGAGAGAAGCGATAAAATAGCCTGAACCTGTGTGGCTGTAAGCCCTGATATCGCGGGTGCTGTGACAATAAGCGTCCCGTTCGCGATAATCGGTCCAAGACTGCTTGATGATGGAGACTGGATGATTATAGGGTAGGAACCGATAGAAAATGCGCCGAGAGCGATCGACCACGTACCATCTGATTTGACAGTAACGGTGCCTCCGTCAAGACCGCCCATACCCCCCTCATCTCCACCGACGACAAGCCGGATGGAACTGCCTGCTCTCGCCGTGCCAGAAAGCGTGACTCGCGAGCCCGACGGGACGACAAGAGAACTTGTGATAGCCGCCGTTTTTGATACACCACTATCGACTACTGTAACCGTAACGCTTTTTGAAGTCGTCCCTCCAGGGCCAGTACAAGTTACCGTATACGTCGTTGTTTGGTATGGGTAGACTAACGACACAGAGTTTGTTGCATTAGACTCGCGTTCCGCGACAGAGCAGGAGTTCGTGTTTGTCGTGGACAAAGTTAATGTTGATGGCTGACCGGCGGAAACCGTTGTTGGACTGGCTGTGTAGGAGATAGATGGTTGAGTTGCATTTCCGACATTCACACTCACGCTTGTTTCCGCGTAGAGACCTTGATTGTCAGTAACTATAAAGGTTGGGTTATAGATACCT
>PFPP01000018.1 GCA_002793115.1 Candidatus Kaiserbacteria bacterium CG_4_10_14_0_2_um_filter_50_16 | reverse complement strand
TACTGATGTGAAGTGGCTCTTGAAAAATAATGCCAACATCGCCACATCACTAAAAGGTAACGGTGATTTTCGTAGTGAGGAATGCCTGAAATTGCTCAAAGAGGCAGATATTGTGGTAACTAATCCGCCATTTTCGCTCTTTCGCGAATATGTGGAGCAATTAGTCGAGCATAAAAAGAAGTTTATAATTCTTGGCGATCAGAACGGGGAAATAAAATTATGAGAAGCTATGCGTAATATGCAAACCGAATCAAAACAACAAATTCTGGAGCGGCGGAAAGAGCTTGAGCAGGAGCTCGTGAATATGCTTAAGGAAACCAAGAGCAATTTTACTTCGGATCATGTCCGGGACGCCATTTCCCACTAGGAGGACAATAACGATATGATGAAAGTCGTTGCTATGTTTGATGGATTCGGCAAGCTCACCACAAAGTTCTCGGTGGCATTTCTCCGGCCGAGAAAATTTTGGAATACAAAAATAAACATAAGAAATGAACGAAACGGATACCTCTCTTAAAAAAAAGATCTTCGTCGGGCTCTCTGGCGGAGTTGATTCGGCCGTATCGGCGGCTTTACTAAAGCGCGCCGGCGCGCAGGTGACTGGAGTGTTCATCAAGGGATGGTATCCGCCCGGGATGCCATGCACATGGGCGGCTGAACGACGCGACGCGATGCGCATTGCGGCGCGGCTCCAGATACCGTTTCTGACGCTTGATGCGAGCACAGAATATAAAAAATACGTTATCGAGTATCTGCTCGCAGAATATCGCGCGGGGCGTACACCCAATCCTGATGTTATGTGCAATCGCGAAGTGAAGTTCGGTTCGTTCTATCGCTTCGCGAAGTCAGCCGGCGCAGATGCCATCGCGACGGGGCATTATCGTTCGGGAGAAAAGGATCAAAGCTATTTCTTGTGGGCCGTTCCGAAAGACATCTTGGCGACGACGATATTTCCGGTCGGCAATCTTGAAAAGAAGAAGGTACGCGCGCTCGCAAAGCGGTTCAATCTTCCTGTCGCCGAGAAGAAAGACAGTCAAGGCATTTGTTTTCTCGGGAGCATATCGGTCGAAGAATTTTTAGCACAAGAGTTGGGGAGCGATAACCCGGCTTTTTTATACACTATTGGTCAACGAGTTCCGCTTCCCAACGGCCCGTGGTACGTGATTGGAAAAGATATAGGGAAGAAAGAAGTTAAGATTTCAAAGACACGTGCATTTGCCGCACACACGATTCGTTTCCGGAATGCCAACTGGCTCGATGAGCCGGCACGCGTAATCGAGGCGCAGTATCGCTATAGGGGGCCCCGCATCGCAGGATATGTCGAAGAAGGGAATCGCTTCGTGAGTATGCACCCCCTGATGGAGATTCCAGCTCCCGGTCAGTCGATAGTGTTCTATCATTTCGGCGAACTCGTCGGCGGTGGTAGTATTGTCGAATGAATCATATGCGCCTTTGGATCTCTGCGACTATTATTGCACTCGTTATTGCTATTGGGTTCGTGCTTTCGGTACCGCATACCCGTAATGTTATAGAAACCAAAGCGCCTGCCAGCGATACCGGGAATGTGCCGATTGTCACCGTGCGCGACGTATTCAAGAAAGGCGTGCACACTATTACCGGTTCGGTCGAGACGCCGAACGCCTGTTCTACCGCTTCTGCCGCCGCAACGCTTCAGGGCACTGCATCAAGCACAGAGAGTATTCTAGTAGAAATCTCTCTGTCGAACGACACTGGCGTCTGTCTCCAGCTGCCGACTCGCACAACGTTCCAAACGGAAATTTCTGCGCCAGCGCTTCTCCCGCTCATAACAACGGTCAATGGCTCTCTGGCGGCCACCACTTCTCCATGACCATACTGCCGACCATCATCAAAGCCGACGGGTCAAGCGAAGTATTCGATCCATTGCGTCTGCAAGCCTCGCTCGAGCGTTCAGGCGCCGGCGTGCACGCCGCGAAGCGTATCGCCGAGACGATTACCGCTACCGTTATGCCGGGTGCCGCTTCAAAAGAAATCTATACACGCGCTTTCGCACTTCTGCGCCACGAAGCGCGTCCAGTCGCCGCCCGTTACGCGCTCCGGCGCGCGCTCCTCGAGCTCGGTCCCACCGGCCATCCGTTCGAAGATTTTGTCTCGCACCTCTATCGGGCGGAGGGCTGGCAAGTTGAGACGCGCAAAATAATCAAAGGGAAATGCGTCACGCACGAGGTCGATCTCTATGCGTCACATGAAGATCAGAACGAATTCCTTGCCGCCGAGTTGAAATACCATAACGATCCGAGTTATAAAACCGACTTAAAGGTTGCACTCTACGTCAAGAGCCGTTTTGACGATATTTTTTCCTGCGATGCGGCAACGCGCTCGTGTCCCATCGATCGCGGCATTTTAGTCACTAACACCAAATTCACCTCCGAAGCTACCACCTATGCTGAATGCACCGGTATGGAACTGCTCGGCTGGGGCTATCCGACAAACAACACGCTCTTTATGCGCATGAGTCACGCAAAAATATATCCAATTACCACACTCACTGGGCTCATGGGTTCGGAGAAACGGCTTCTTATTGAGCAGGGTATCATTACTGTCGACGAAATAGTGCGGGATCGACGGACTCTTGACCCGCTTCATCTCTCGCCCGAGCACGTCGGCAGGCTTCTTGCCGAAGCCGAGGGACTCCTTACTCTACCGGCCTCGTCGTATGGTACTGTTTCCGCATGATGAACCGTTTCTCAATGAGTTCCTTTGTAGCCGGCATCATGCTTGGGGCTCTCATGGCAGGGGCGTGGTTTTGGCGCGGCGATTCCGCCCTTATGACATTTTCATCTCCTCCGCCTCTCGCTACGAGCACCGCGGAGTCGATAGCGCCTGAAAATGGAACATTGTCAGTTGCCAATCAGGTCTCGGGCGATGCGGTCGTCGTCGAATCGGTTACTGTACCGCCACCTGGCGTCTGGGTCGCAGTGCGCGAGATACATGGTACTGACCTTGGAAATGTACTTGGCGCCGCGCGCGCCGGAGGCCCGCAGAGCGCTTTCGTCATTTCTCTTTTACGAGCGACTGTACCCGGTCGTTCTTATGCGGTCGAGTTGTATCGAGACGACGGCGGTGATGTATTTAATCCTTCAGCCAACAGTGTCTATATCGACTTCGATACAGGTGCACCGGCGATCGTCTATTTTACGACCACCGATTGAATATGACAGCGCGTGGCCTCAAAGCGAAATATACCCGCGGACCATTTAACCCGTCTTCGATAGAGCCGTTTCGGATAAGTCGCACGAAGATCGATCTCTTCAGCGAGTGCCAACGTTGCTCCTATCTCGACCTCCGGCTCGGTGTGAGGCGTCCGTCCATGCCCGCATTCACGCTGAATAACGCAGTCGATGAGCTCTTGAAGCGCGAGTTCGATATCCATCGCGCACACGGCAGTGCACATCCGCTTATGAAACGTTACGGCCTTGATGCCGTTCCGCTTGCCGATGAGCGGATAGAAGAATGGCGCGACGCGCTTCGCCGCGGCATCACATATCTGCATGCACCGACGAACATCTTCGTGCGAGGCGGCATTGATGATGTGTGGGTTACTCCCGCGGGAGATTTCATCATTGTCGATTACAAAGCGACCAGTAAGAAAATAGGTCCAAGTACCGAGGACGATCTGTATGACTCGTACAAAAAGCAGATGGAGGTCTATCAGTGGCTGTTCCGCAAAAACGGCTTCACCGTTTCGCCGACCGGCTATTTCGTGTACGTCAATGGGAAATCTGATGCAGACGCTTTTGACGGGAAACTCGAATTCGATATAGAGCTCATACCATATACCGGAAGCGACACGTGGGTCGAACCTGCCATTTTTGATATGAAAAAGATGCTGATGAGCGATGAGATACCGCCGGTGGGGAAAGCATTTGGCGGCGGACCCTGCGAATATTGTACCTACCGAGAAGACGCGGGGAAGACTCTTTTGAAATTACACCGAAATAAGACCGCGCTTTAAATGAATGTAAAAATAGATCCATCGTGGGCGAACTATTTACAAGACGAGTTTGAAAAACCGTATTTTAATGAGTTGACCGCATTTGTAAAGAAAGAATATCAGGACGAAATCGTGTATCCGCCACCGAAGTACATTTTCCGCGCATTTGACCTGTGTCCATTCAAAAAAGTGAAAGTAGTCATCCTCGGGCAGGATCCCTATCACGGACAGCGACAAGCGAACGGTCTTGCCTTTGCTGTTGACGAAAGGGAAGCGGTACCGCCTTCGCTCCAGAATATTTTTAAAGAGATCGAAAGTGATATTGGCAACCGAGCGGAGAGCGATGAAGTACTGAGGTCAGCAAACCGAAGTGGAGATCTAACGCGTTGGGCTGAACAGGGCGTTCTTTTATTGAATGCGACGCTCACCGTTCGCGCGCATATGGCCGGCTCGCATCAAGGGCGCGGATGGGAATCCTTTACCGACGCCGCCATCCGCGCTCTCTCCGAAGAGCGCGGCAATCTCGTTTTTATGCTCTGGGGCAATTATGCGAAAGAGAAAGGCGCGCATATCGATAAAAGCAAGCATTTGGTGCTCGAAGCGCCACACCCTTCGCCTTTCTCCGCCGCTTCCGGCTTCTTCGGTTGCAAGCATTTCAGCAAAGCGAACGAGTATCTCCTCGAGCACGGCGAGACACCAATTGACTGGTCGTGATACAGTAGACCTCGGAACGCATGATATTTATCAATAGAGGACTTACATAGATAGGAATGTGATATGCTCTCAGTGTCATGAAGCGCAGACGATATACGAAAGCGGATTTTAAGTGGATAAAATGGAATGCAACTGATTTTAGAAAAGTTGCTAAAAACATTATTCGCCGAAAAAAAGAATTGTATGCCGCAATACTGGTGATTCCGGCCCTCGAGCGCACCTTCGTAAACACAGTCTATGCGCTCGAGTCGTCAGATGATTTCATATCGGACGAGATGAACAGGATAAGCTTCTTGAAGGAAGTCAGTCCGAATCTGGACATACGCATTGCGGCGGCTAAGACCATAGAAACACTGCACAAAAAACTTGTAGAGATCGAGTTTGATCCACGGATGTATGCGGCACTCAAGGAATATGCTAAGAAAAAAGAAAAGCTTCATGGTCCTGAAAAACTTCTTTTTGATGACATGATGAAGGGATATGCGCGCATGGGTTTCGACCTGTCAAAAGCGAAATTTGCAAAACTTAAGGCGAACATCAAGATGCTCGGCAAACTCTCTCTCGCGTTTGAACGGAACTTGAACGAACACCAAGATCATATCCTCGTCACCGAGGCAGAGCTGGATGGACTGCCACAGAGCTTCCGAGCTAACTTAACGAAAGTTGGCGAGAAATATAAAGTAACACTTGCGTATCCTGATGTGTACCCTTACCTGACTGGTGCCCACGACGAAGAGCGGCGCCGAGAACTTCTTGAAAAATTTGTCCGCAGAGGCGGTCTAAAAAATATTGCCATTCTCAAAAAAATGTTCCGCCTCCGCGCCGAGAATGCACGATTGCTCGGATATCGAACCCACGCGGATTTCCAAACCGAACTTCGGATGGCGAAATCGGCTAAAAATGTATGGCGCCTTGTCAGAGATCTCGAGCGGCGTACCAAGAAACAAGCGGCACATGACCTCGCAATGTTCAAGGTCGATAAGCGCCGCCGCACCGGCAACCCGAAAGCGATTCTCGGCGCGCACGACATAGCATATCTTTTCAAGCAAATTCGCAAGGAGAAATTTGATATCGACTCCGACGTCGTGAAGGAATATTTTCCGTTTGAGCACATTAAGCAGGCAACATTAGATACCTGCCAAAAATTATTCGGCATTATCTTTAAGCGGCGATCAGACGTGAAGCTTTGGCATCCCGGTGTGCAAATGTATGATATATATGACTCGTCTGGAGACTATCTCTCAACATTTATTCTTGATCTCTATCCGCGAGAAGGGAAGTATGGGCACGCGTGTGCGTCTGAGCTCACCTACGGTCGACAAGAGGGCGGTACCTATCGTGCACCTCTTGTTGCGATGATAGCGAATTTTCCGAAGCCGAGCGCCACGAATCCGTCACTTATGAGCCACGGCGAGGTAGAAACTTTTTTCCACGAATTCGGGCATATTATGCACTTCACGCTCACGAAGGCGCAGTACAAAGCGCAAGCAGGATTTAACGTAGCAATGGATTTTGTGGAAGCTCCTTCGCAGATGTTTGAGAATTGGGTGTGGGACGCCGGAATGCTCACCCGCCTCTCTAAACACTACAAAACCAACCGTTCGATGCCGAAAGATCTTATCAAGCGAGTTATTGCTGCACGCCTTTTTGGCGAGGCATGGTGCGTTCGCGGTCAATTGGTGCTTGCATCACTCGATCTTATTATTCACACGAAGGGTGCTAAAAATCCAGTCGCACTCTATGCACGGCTCGACAAAAAACTGATGGGTATCACGCCACCGAGGCGGCAACTCTGGATTGCTGGTTTTGGACATATCGCGCATGGGTATGATGCCGGTTACTATGGCTATCTCTGGTCCAAAGTTTATGCTGAAGATATGTTTAGCCGTTTCGCAAAAGAAGGAATACTGAATCCGAAAACAGGACGAGAATACCGCAAATGGATATTGGAAAAGGGTTCCAGCGAAGAAGAAATGGACCTTATGCGAGGATTTCTTAAGCGCAAGCCGAATAACAGGGCATTTCTCAAATCAATTGGCGCTTAAATTGTGCTATCTTTTCCTCTATGACCGTCTCGGAGGTACGGAAACGTTATTTGGATTTCTTCGCGAAGCGGGGGCATGCGATCATTCCTTCGGCGCCCATTGTGCCCGAGAATGATCCGACCACGCTTTTTACAGGTAGCGGTATGCAGCCTTTGGTGCCGTATCTTCTCGGGCAACCACATCCGGAAGGAACACGACTCGCTAATTCACAACTCTCATTCCGCGCTGAAGATATCGAAGAAGTCGGCGATAACCGCCACACGACATTTTTCGAGATGCTCGGTAATTGGTCGCTCGGCGATTATTTTAAAAAAGAACAATTATCGTGGGTGTATGAGTTTTTAACCGAGGAATTAAAGCTTCCCAAAGATCGTCTTTGGGTTACTTGTTTCGCTGGCGACGAAACACTGAACCTTCCGAAAGATACTGAATCGGCAGGGATATGGAAAGGGCTTGGCATGCCCGAAGATCACATATGTTTTTGTGATGCAAAAAAGAATTGGTGGAGCCGTTCCGGCACTCCCGATGAGATGCCGACAGGCGAGTTGGGCGGTCCCGATTCTGAAATCTTTTTTGATTTTCAAACCCCGCACGACCCTGCTTTTGGCGAAACGTGCCACCCAAATTGCGACTGCGGACGATTCATGGAGATCGGTAACTCGGTCTTTCTGGAATACATCAAAAATACTGACGGCTCATTCGGCAAGCTTCCGAAACAAAATGTGGATTTTGGCGGAGGTCTCGAACGTCTTACGTCGGCAACGAACGATAATCCAGACATTTTTTTAACCGATGTTTTCAGCACACCGCTTGAAGTATTAAAAAATCGTTCACATAAGCCATATAAAAATGTGGAACGTACTACATCCTACATAAAATCGTTCAGGATTATTTTGGATCATATTCGCGCGGCGACGTTTATGCTCGCATCCGGTATTCGCCCGAGCAATACCGAGCAGGGATACATACTTCGCCGACTCATTCGCCGCTCGATCCGCGAGGCTGATAAACTCGGCATAAAGGACGCTGTTCTCGCAGAAGTCGCAGAGAGTTTTGACACTGCGTACACGGACTCTTACTCATTCATGCAGGAAGCGGCAGGACTCATTCGCGAAGAATTAGAAAAAGAAGAAGCGCAATTCAAAAAGACTCTTTCACATGGTATGCGAGAGCTCAAGAAGATGGGCGACAACATTGATGCCTTTCTACTCTTTACCACATTTGGATTCCCGATAGAATTGACTGAAGAAATAGCTCGAGAACGCGGAATAAATTTGGATATGAATACGATAAAAGCGAAGATGAAAGAGCATCAGGCGCTCTCGCGCGCGGGAGCGGCACAAAAATTCGCTGGTGGCCTTGCCGATAGTGCTAAACAAACCGTGCGGTATCACACGGCCACACATCTGCTTTTAGCGGCGCTCCGAAAAGTTCTTAGAGGAGAGATTGTACAAAAAGGAAGCAACATTACCGCAGAAAGATTACGTTTCGACTTCAATTGGCCGATAAAACTTTCTCCAGAACAATTAAAAGCAACGGAAGATTTGGTTAACGAAAAAATTCTGGAAAGATTATCGGTTGAAATGAAAGAATTGCCGAAAGCAGAAGCTCAAAAAATTGTAGGCACACTATCTTTTAATTTGTCTAAATACGGGGATATCGTAAAAGTTTATAAAATCGGGGATTTTAGCGCAGAATTCTGTGGTGGTCCGCATGTCGAGAACACTGGCGAACTCGGTCATTTTCGAATCCTAAAAGAAGAGGCTTCTTCTGCCGGCGTCCGTCGCATCAAAGCGATGTTAGAATAGACAGATAACTATGTTCTCCAGCCTCTTTCACCATAAGAAAAAAACAGAATCAGTCATACTGATAGACATCAGCGCGAGCTCGGTCGCTGGCGCGTATGTTTGGTATGTCAAGGACGAGATACCCGCCGTGCTGTACACGCGGCGGTTCCCGATAGAAATGCGGAAAGACGAGCCACAGGAACAAGCGATGCTCCGCGCACTCAAAGTACTCGGCGACACGCTTATCCGCGAGGGCGCGCCGGCGTTCGCGCGTGTAAGCGGCAGTGGCACCGCCGACGCTATTCTCGTCTCGATTGATGCGCCGTGGCAGAATACTTCAGTGCGTACCGAACATATCGAACAAAAAGAGCCCTTCATCTTCTCCAAACATCTCGTAACCGAATTAGTAGAGAAAACGAATCCAAAAGCGTTAGGGAAACTACTTGTTGATGAAAGCATCATCAGCACTCTCCTGAATGGCTATGAGACGCGAGACCCGTACGGGAAAAAAGTGCTTCGCGCTTCAGTCATCATCCTTACCTCGTTCATCGATGAACACGTCGCCGACCGTATCGCCGCTACTCTTCGCAGTCTTTTCCATACCACACGTATTGTTCCGATCGCCGGCAGTTCATTGCGCTATCAAGCGCTACGTATCGCGTTTCCCCATGAACACGATGTATTGATCCTCGACACGGCCGAATCCTTTATCTCAGTTGCACTTGTACGAAAGAATCTTTTCGTTGCTCTTGCCGAAATATCAAGCACTGACGATGATCATCGTCAGTGGGTGGAGAAGGTTCTGAATGAATTTTCTGTTATTGCGAAGGAGTATCCTTTACCGCGCATTATATTCTTACTTGCGCGTGAATCAGACATATCGTCTCTCCAACAGGCACTTGGCGCTGGCAACTTCGGTGAGCTTTGGCTTTCAGAAAGTCCGCCGAAGATCATTCCAGTCCTCGCAAATCACATCGCCGGACTCGTGCGACAAGCAACCACCGCCCCGCCAGATCTCCAGCTCCTACTAATGGCGTTATTCTACCACCATCGCGCTCCTAAAGAATAAGGATGCTATACTGAAACATATGCGTACATTAAATGACATCATCCCGCCGTCGCGGCGGAAAGAAGCGGAATCATCAGGTCAGATCATCGCTGGCACACGATCACCCCGATTCCCATATGCGACACTTAGTACTATCGTGCTCGTCATCGTCGCATCGATCGGCGCACTCTTTTATTTCTCAAGCGCCAAGGTCGAAGTGACGCCAAACACCGTTTCTGCTGCAGTTCAGGGATCGTTCACCGCGAGTAAGGATTCCGGCGATCTACCTTTCAAAATCATTACCGCACAAAAAATAGCTTCGCAGGGCATAAAAGGGAGCGGTACGAGAGAGGTGAGTTCTTCCGCTTCCGGAATCATTACCATTTACAACACACGGTCGAGTGCGCAGCGGCTTATCACGAACACCCGTTTTGCGACGACCGCAGGGCTTATCTTCCGTATTCATTCGGCCGTGACGATCCCAGGCGGCAGTGCCGCGAAGCCCGGGAGCATAACAGCGAAAGTCTACGCCGATCAGGCGGGTAGTACGTATAATGTCGCACAGACCTCTTTCACCATTCCGGGATTTGCAGGAACTCCTCAAGCGAGCGCCGTTTATGCCCGTTCGTCAAGTGCGATGACTGGCGGTGCTTCTGGGAATGTTCCGATTGTGGATACAACCATTGAAGCACAAACGGAGAAAGCGCTTGCTGCAGCACTCGCCCAAGATCTTGCCGCGAGTATTCAAACACAAGTTCCTTCCGGATATACGCTTCTCGCAGGCGCGGCGACGACTACCTTTCAAGAACTTATTCCAGAATCTTCTTTGACTACTGGTATGGTCGATATAAAAGAACAGGGCACAATGACGGCAATTATCTTTCCGAATGCTGCACTCGCGAAAGCGGTCGCTGCATCGATAACTGTCCTCGGCTATCAGGGCGAACCGCTTACGTTCGCGTCTACGAGCAATCTGGTGTTAACGCCAAAAAGCGCTTTGCCGGATTCGAATGTGCCTTCGTTCTCCTTCGTGCTCTCCGGCACCGTTTCGCTTGTATACACGGTTGATCCTGTCCGTATAGCAGCGGCGGTGAGCGGGAAAACTCGTTCGGCCGCCGAAGTGGCACTCACGAACTATCCGGAAGTCAAGCGTGCATTCATTATCCTCCGCCCGTTCTGGAGACAGACATTCCCGCAGGATCCGGCCTCCATAACGGTCGTTGTAGGACCGGGTACATATTGACGTTTTTTTATGCACCTGCTACATTGATTATGCATCTGCATGGACATAGCGATTAATAAATGAGCGACGGCGAAGAGAACAAAACAACGGCGGTCGGTACCGTTGAAGAGGTGTTACCAAATTCGCTCTCCCGCGTGCGTCTTCATGTCAGCGAAGAAGAAGAAGAGAAGAAAGGGGAACTTGTGCTCGCCTATCTTGCAGGCAAGATGCGTCTGCACCATATTCGCGTTCTGGTCGGCGATCAAGTCGATATGGTGCTTGATCCCTATGGAGGCCGCGCGAGAATTGTCCGCCGATTAACTTAGAAAATTCACTCAACTATGAAAGTTCGCTCATCGATAAAAATACAGCAACCGGGAGATCAGCTCGTCCGCCGTGGCGGGCGCTTGTATCGTATCAATAAAAAGAAACCTCGACGCAAAGCGCGTCAGGGCTAATTGATTTTCATATGCGTATCGCCGGCATTACCATTCCCGATAACAAACAGCTCGCGTATTCTCTGCCGCTCATTTTCGGTATAGGTTCGGCGCGCGCGCTAGAAATTTTGAAGACAGCTGACATCGCTTCGGCCAAAAAAGGAAACGAGCTCACCAGCGATGAGGAACAAAAGATTCGCGCGCTTGCGGAATCTTTTACTATCGAAGGCGAACTGCGCCGCGAGATAGGACAGAACATCAAGCGCCTGAAGGACATCCGCTCCGCGCGCGGCGAGCGCCATACCCGCGGACTGCCGGTGCGCGGCCAGCGCACCAAGACGAATTCACGCACGCGCCGCGGCAACGTTCGCAAGACGATGACCTCCGGCCGCCGTGCGCTCGAAAAAACATAATTCACTATGGGGAAAAAACGCATCATCAAAAAAAGTGGCAAAGGTCTCGACCAGGGACGCAAGGAGCGCGCGCTCTCAAAGGCGACGAAGCGTCATCTCGAGAAGGGCATCCTCCATATCGAGGCGACGTTTAACAATACCAAAGCCGTTCTCACGGACGAGAAAGGGAATGCGATTGTGTCTTCCTCCGCTGGAGCGCTCGGGTTCTCCGGAGCGAGAAAATCGACTCCATACGCGGCAGCAAAGGTCGGCGAGTTTCTCGGTGAAAAAAGCACGATGATCGGCCTGAAGGAGGCAACTGTAATCATTTGCGGCGTCGGCGCTGGCCGCGAATCAGTGTTGCGAGCATTTTCTGGGAAGGGCATCCAAATTCGTTCTATCGAAGATGCCACGCCGGTGCCTCACAATGGTCCGCGTCCGCCGAAACCGCGGCGAGTGTAATAATATTTAATTTTTTAAATTATGATCACTGGTCCACGATATAAAATAGCAAAGCGCCTCGGCGCAACCGTCTTCGAAAAAGCGCAAACGCAGAAATTTGCACTGTCCGCCGATCGTTCTGCAAAAAACAAGCGCCGTGGCCGCGGTCGACAGAGCGAGTATGGCAAGCAGATGCTTGAGAAACAAAAGGTGCGTGTGACGTACGGTCTGCCGGAACGGCAGTTCCGCAAGTATGTGCACGTGGCGCTCGCGTCCGCTGGAGGCGAATCAAAGTCCGGCGGGAAACCGACCGAGCGCCTGCACGAGCTTCTCGAACTTCGGCTCGATAATGTCGTGTGGCGGCTGGGGCTCGCTCCGACGAGGCGCGCCGCCCGCCAAATGGTCGCGCACGGTCACATAACGGTCGCAGACAAGAAGACCCGCGTTCCTTCGCACGCGCTTCAGGCGGGCGACCGTATTGCGGTACGGAATGGTTCCTTAGGACACGGCATTTTGGCAGGGTTCTCTGATCGATTTTCAGAGCGGTCGCTTCCGTCGTGGCTCTCGTGGAATCCGCAGACGATGGAAGGTTCGGTCATTGAACGGCCGACTGCCGCATCAGCGGATCCGGCAGGCGACCTGACCACCGTGCTCTCGTTCTACACGAGATAATATTATTCACATTCATACTTTATTCATTGGTAATTACGATTGCGTTATGGAATACCACATCACACTTCCAAGTAAGCCCCGTGTCGTTTCCGAAGAAGGTCTACAGGGTATATATGAGATCGATTCGCTGTATCCGGGCTACGGTCATACACTCGGCAATTCGCTACGCCGCATTATTCTTTCTTCGCTTCCCGGAGCGGCGATAACGCAAGTGAAGATTGAAGGCGTCCCGCACGAATTCGCTACCATTGACGGTATTCGCGAAACGGTGATAGAGATCCTCTTGAATCTCAAGCGAGTGCACTTTGTGCTCCATGGCGATGAGTCACAGACTATTTCGCTTACCGCGAAAGGTACGAAGAAGGTCACGGCGAAAGATTTTAATCTACCCAGTCAAGTCGATATAAAAAACCCGGAACAGCATATCGCCGACCTCTCTGGGAAAGCATCGCTCGAATTGGAGGCGACTATCGAGCGTGGCCTCGGCTATGTGCCACGCGAAGTACTCACTCGCGATAAAGTCGATATCGGCACTATTGCACTCGATGCGACCTTTACTCCTATCCGTCGCGTTAATTACGAGGTGGAGAATATGCGCGTTGGGGACCGCACGGATTTTAACAGGTTGCGCATCCTTATCGAAACAAATGGCACTATCGCTCCGCGGGAAGCGCTCGAGCGGTCGATCGAGACTATGATCCACCAGTTGCATGCAGTTATCGGTTTCCAAGAAAACATTCCTGAGGGGGAACCCTCCTCCGCCAAGGCTACGGAGGACGATACGCTCGGAACAAGCGCGTCGAAAATCAAGATTGCCGATCTCGGTCTTTCGACTCGCATTGTTTCTTCACTTGAAGATGCGGGTATTAAGAGTGCGGCCGGACTCGCGAGGAAGACGGCTACCGCACTGAAGGAGATTGACGGCATCGGCGAAAAAGCAGTTGAGGAAATTGCACGCGCACTCGCTGGTTTCGGCCTCACGCTCAAAAGTGAATAAAACTATGGCATATACGAAAAAAGCACGAACCTTCGGTCGTCCGAGCAATCAGCGCAGGGCGCTCCTGCGCTCGCTCGCTCGCTCGCTGGTTCTCGAAGAGCATATTTCGACCACCGAAGCGAAGGCGAAAGCGTTACGTCCGTTTATCGAACGTCTCGTGACGTATGCGAAGAAGAATACACTCGCGAGCCGCCGCCTTACAAAGAAAAATATCGGTGATGACGATGCAGTTAAAAAGCTTTTCGGTTCAATCGGTCCGCGCTACGCGGACCGCAACGGTGGATACACTCGCGTCGTGAAGCGCACCATGCGCGGTACGAATGATGCGCGGAAGCTTGCTTACATTGCTTTTGTCTAGTACATATACAGTTACAATTATGACTCTCAACACGAAACCAGGACCAATAATCTATACGATCAATGCGACTGACCGTACACTCGGTCGTGTAGCGAGCGAAGCCGCACATGCCCTCCTCGGAAAGCGCTCGGTGCATTTCGCAAAAAATCAGGCATTACTGATCACTGTCATCATCGAGAACGCAAGTAAGCTTCATCTCACAACCCGCCGTACCGAAGGGAAGGTGTATACACATTACACTGGTTACCCGGGAGGCCTGCGCAAAATGAACATGAACGAGATGATTGTGAAAAAAGGCATCGAAGATGTCGTGAAAAAGACCGTCGACGGCATGATTCCGCGTAACAAGCTCCGCAAGCCACGTATGAAGAACTTGATCGTAAACGCATAACGTTATGGCGACACCATTCATCACTGCAGTCGGACGCCGCAAGACTGCCATCGTGAGTATACGCATGTCCGTTGCTCCCAAATCCAGCATTCTCGTCAATGGCAAGAACGTCAAAGATTATTTCAAGACGAATGAACGTGCGAACATCGCCGAGGAAGCACTTACGAAAGCCGAAAGTGCCGAACACTATGCGATTATCGCGCATGCGGAAGGCGGCGGCGTCGCGGCCCAGGCCGATGCGCTTCGCCATGCTATCAGCCGTGCCATCGTAAAAGCAGAACCGAACACCCGTAAGGTGCTGAAGGCCGCACAATTCCTCAAACGCGACCCGCGCGCGAAAGAGCGCAAGAAGCCAGGTCTCAAGAAGGCACGCAAAGCCCCGCAGTGGTCGAAACGCTAATATAAAAATAAAAATCGCTGGAGCTTAAAACTCCAGCGATTTTGCATTGGGATGGATTGGTTAAAATTTCATCCCGATCCC
>PFPP01000006.1 GCA_002793115.1 Candidatus Kaiserbacteria bacterium CG_4_10_14_0_2_um_filter_50_16 | reverse complement strand
TTCTCGGCATCGGCGAGCCTGGAGACATGTTAGAGGGTATTGCAAACGGTATGGATCTCTTCGACTGCGTCGCGCCAACGCGGCTCGGTCGCCACGGTTCTATCTATACGTCTCATGGCGTTATCCATTTACGCAATGGCCGATATCGCAACGACTTCACCTCACTTTCCGAACTTGGATTGAAGTCTGACTTCAATACGAATTCCAGAAGTCAGACTTCAGGGTTTACACTTGCGTATGTCTCACACCTCGTCCGATCGAACGAGATGCTCGGCGCTATCATCGCCTCGATGCACAACCTCGGATTCATCCTGCAACTTGTCTCCGGCGCGCGCCAAGCGATACTCGATGGACGATTCGACGACTATCGCGCCGATTTCATCCGCGACTACTATGGCTAATCTTAAACTCCACACCCCATGGGCGCCGGCTGGGGACCAGCCGGAAGCAATACGGAAGCTTGAAGAAGGACTTGAGCGTGGTTTACGACACCAGACGCTCTTTGGCGTGACGGGAAGCGGAAAAACATTCACGATTGCGAATATCATCGCAAAGTATGACAAGCCGACCTTGGTGCTCGCACACAATAAAACGCTCGCGGCCCAGCTCGCGCAAGAGTATCGGGAATTTTTCCCTGAAAATGCTGTGCATTATTTCGTCTCCTACTACGACTACTATCAGCCAGAAGCGTACATCGCACGTTCAGATACTTACATAGAAAAAGAAGCAATGATCAATGCCGAAATAGACCGCTTGCGCCACGCTGCGACGCAGGCGCTCTTGACGCGTAAGGATGTCATCATTGTTGCTTCTGTCTCGGCTATCTACGGACTCGGTTCACCTGAAGAATACGAGAAAGTGCATGTAAAGATTGCGAATGGAAGTATTGAGAATCGCGCGGCGCTTATTCGGAAACTCATTGGTATCTATTTTGAGCGGACGAATGCCGACTTGAATCCGGGGCAGGTGCGTGCTATCGGCAACTCACTTGAGTTTATGCCGGTCAACGAGCGTGTTATATATCGTATTGTTTTCGAGAATGACGCAGTCGCTCACATTGAACAACTCGATCCGATTTCGCGTACAAAGATTAAAGAACCAAAATCAGTTTTCGTTTTTCCTGCAAAACATTTCATCACGAGTAAAGACGAACGCACTCGCGCCATAGAGGACATAAAACTCGAACTCGAAAAGCAGCTCGCTCGTTTCAGGCGCGAAGAAAAGCCGCTAGAGGCTGAACGATTGAAGCGCCGAACGCTCTACGATCTCGCTCTTATTCGCGAGGTCGGCTACACGAGCGGCATCGAGAATTATTCCCGCCACTTCGACGGGCGGAAGCCGGGTCAGCCGCCGTACACGCTTCTCTCGTATTTTCCAGAAGGATTTCTCACGGTCATCGATGAGTCGCATGTTACCGTTCCACAAATTGGTGGCATGTATGCGGGCGACAAATCACGCAAAGATGTATTGATTGAATACGGTTTTCGCTTACCGTCGGCACGCGACAATCGCCCGCTTACGTTCGAGGAGTTTGAAGAGAGGATCGGGCAGGTATTGTATACGAGCGCAACGCCGGGGCCGTATGAGCGGGCGCACTCTGAACAAGTTGTTGAGCAGGTTATCCGCCCGACTGGTCTTATCGATCCCGAACTCGTAGTCCGAGGTGTCGTTGAATCAAAAGAGTATAAAGGACAAATTGCAGATTTTATAGAAGAGGCAGAAAAAGTAATAAGAAGCGGCGGCAGAGTGCTCGCGACAACTTTAACGAAGCAGATGGCTGAAGATCTTTCAGCATTCTTGCGCGAGAAGGGAATTGAAGCAAGATATCTCCATTCGGATGTGAAAACAATGGATCGCATCGACATCCTCACTAACTTCCGCAAAGGAGAATTCGATATCTTAGTCGGCGTAAACTTGCTTCGCGAAGGGCTTGACCTGCCCGAAGTAGAGTTCATCGGTATCTTGGACGCCGATAAAGAAGGATTCCTTCGGAGCGAGACGTCGCTTATACAGACCATCGGCCGCGCGGCGCGTAACGTGCTCGGTCGCGTCATTCTTTATGCCGATGTAATGACCAGCTCGTTGGAGCACGCCATTGACGAGACGAATCGCCGTCGTGCGCTCCAAGTTGCGCACAATAAGAAACACCACATCACGCCGAAAACTATCCATAAAGAAATCCACGACATTGCGGCAAGTATGCGCACCGAGCACCAGCGAACCATCGACGAGCTTCTTGTACTCGATAAGCTCGCATATAAAGACGATCCAAAGGCATTTATTAAACGCAAGAGGGAAGAAATGTCGGAGGCAGTGGCACAACTCAACTTCGAAACCGCCGCCCTCATCCGTGATGAGCTGTACAAATTGGAAGGGAAGAAAAGAAAGTGATACACTCATATCGTACCTGCCCCGCCACGGGCAGGATTTAGGCATGCCAAAGAAAACGAATACCTTTAAAGAGGAGCATCACCATACGCACGGGAGCGACTGGCTCGTCGTGAAGGGTGCGCGTACCCACAATCTGAAGAATATCGACGTCGCGATGCCGCGTGGCGCAATGACGGTCATTACCGGCCTCTCGGGAAGCGGGAAGTCCTCGCTCGCTTTCGATACTATTTTTGCCGAAGGACAGCGGCGTTATGTCGAGTCGCTCTCCGCATATGCGCGGCAATTTCTCAATCAAATGGCGAAACCGGACGTGGATGAAATTACCGGTCTCTCTCCGGCCATTTCTATAGACCAGAAGAGCCGTTCGAATAATCCTCGTTCGACAGTCGCAACCGTTACCGAAATTTATGATTATTTGCGCGTCCTCTATGCGCGCGCTGGCCAGCCCTATTGTGTGAATCATGATGTGCCTATAGTGCGGCTTTCAAAAGAAGAAATGATAAAAATGATATTCTCACGCATCATCGCAATCGATAGGAATGCCGCCGTCACTATCTATGCGCCAATGGTCGTGGGTAGGAAAGGCGAATACTATCAACTCCTGTATGACCTTCTTGGAAAGGGATATGAAAAAGTGGTCATTGATGGGAAACTTCATTCATTGCGCGAGAAGATTGTACTTGATCGGAATAAACAGCACAGCATCGACGCTCTTGTTGATAATATATTCGTTTCCGAATTCGCTCGCACGACCGCTGACGCTCGAGAACGGCTCTCCGAGGCGCTCGAACTCGCGCTCAAGGAGTCAAATGGTCTGGTAAAGATCCAGCATGCCGACGGCACACTCGAAACGCTCTCGTCAAGATTTATTTGTCCGGACGACGGAACTCCTTTTCCGGAAGTCGAACCGCGCCTCTTCTCGTTCAACTCGCCGTATGGCGCATGCCCGGCATGCCACGGTCTCGGCACCGAATCGCTTTTTTCTGAAGAGCAATGTTCGGCCTGCAAAGGAAAGCGCCTTCGGTCGGAGGCATTGCGTGTCTATTTAAAGGGTGAAAAAGATAATGGGCTCGGTAAGAATATTGTTGATTTTACTTCGATGTCGATACGCGAAGCGAAAGAATTCGTCGATAGTATCAAGCTATCGGAAATGAAATTCGATATTGCCATGCCGATTTTGAAAGAAATAGAAAGCCGTATCGCCTTTATGTTGAACGTCGGTCTCGATTATCTCACTCTCAATCGTTCGGCGGCAACGCTCTCGGGCGGCGAAGCGCAGCGCATTCGACTCGCCTCACAGCTCGGGAGCGGACTCACTGGGGCACTCTATGTGCTCGACGAGCCAACCATCGGGCTCCACCAGCGCGATAATGATCGCCTCATCAAGACGCTTCTCACACTGAAAGAGCTCGGAAATACAATTCTTATTGTCGAGCATGATGAACGCACTATCCTGTCTTCCGACTATCTGGTCGATATCGGTCCGGGCGCTGGTGTTCACGGCGGGGTGGTTGTCGCTTCCGGCTGGCTGGATGAATTGCTGACAGCAAAAGAGAATGCAAATGATTCCTTGACGCTCGCGTATATGCGAGGAGAAAAAGAAATCCCTGTTCCCGAGAAACGCCGTACGAGCGAGAATGGCTGGCTGAAAGTGCGCGGCGCAACTCTGCATAATGTAAAAAATCAAAATATCGACGTACCGCTCGGCAAACTTGTCTGCATCACTGGAGTCTCGGGAAGCGGGAAATCGACATTTCTCCACAATATTTTGCACCGCAATATCGCCTCTCGACTAGCTCGAGGGAAACAGCAGCTCGAATACATCGCATCCCTTACGGGCACCGAATATCTCGGACGTGTTGTGCTTATAGACCAATCGCCTATCGGGCGCACGCCGCGAAGTAATCCAGCGACCTACACCGGCGCCTTCACCCATATCCGCGACCTCTTTGCCGCGACCTCCGAAGCGCGCGCCCGCGGATGGAAACCGAGCAGTTTTTCCTTTAATGTTTCCGGCGGCCGTTGTGAAGCTTGTCAAGGGAACGGTTCCATCGCGGTAGAAATGCACTTCCTCCCGACGGTCTATGTGACCTGCAATGTGTGCGAAGGAAAACGTTTTATGAAAGAAACACTCGGAATCACCTTTCGCGGTAAAACGATTCATGACGTGCTTACTATGACTATTGAAGAAGCAGAAAAATTCTTTAGCGATATTCCGGCGATTGCCGACCGTCTGACGAGTTTAAACGCGACTGGGCTTGAATATCTCACGCTCGGTCAAAGTGCAACAACACTCTCCGGAGGGGAAGCACAACGCGTAAAGATAGCAAGCGAGCTGTATCGAAAGGCGGCTATGAAGACCATCTATCTGCTCGACGAACCGACAGTCGGTCTTCATTATGAAGATGTCAAGAAACTCATCGAGATTCTGCAAGAGCTCGTGCGGCGCGGGAATACAGTCGTAGTTATCGAGCATAATCTCGATGTTATCAAGAATGCCGACTATCTTATCGACTTTGGTCCCGAAGGTGGCGCCAGCGGCGGGAAGGTCGTCGCGAAGGGCACACCCGAAGAGGTCGCTGACATCGAGGGCTCGTATACGGGCGAATATATATCGAAAGTCTTACAACGCCATGAAAAAAAGCGATCTACAAAAAAGTAACTTGCCGGATATGCCGGGCGTGTACCTGTTCAAACATGGAAGGAAAGTCCTGTATGTCGGCAAGGCGACGAGTCTGCGCGACAGAGTGCGTTCGTATTTCGACGATGAATTGATTTTGACCCGGGGACCACGTGTGGTCGATATGGTGACGAGAGCGGATCGCATCACGTTTGAAACAACCCCGACCGTGCTCGAGGCGCTCGTGCGCGAAGCGACGCTCATCAAAAAGTACAGTTCTGTTGTGAACGTGGAAGGGAAGGACGATAAGACATTTCTTCATGTGGTAATCACGCGAGAAGACATTCCGCGCGTACTCGTTGTTCGAGGGAAGGATATCGATTTCAAGACGCGAAGATTGAAGTCAGACTTCAATACAAGTTTCCAGAAGTCGGACTTCCATTTTCGCGCGATATACGGACCATTTCCGTCTGGCGCGCAGTTACGTGAAGGATTGCGGATTATCCGTCGCATCTTCCCGTTTTTCGATACGGCAAAACCGGTCGGTACGAAAAGCAAGCATCAAGCGGCACAGAGAGAATTCAATGTACAAATCAAACAATCTCCGCGTAATTTTAATGCAAAAGAATACCGCTGTACGATACGTCACATAATGCTCTTTTTGAGCGGACGAGGGAAAGAATTACGCATGACACTTGAGAAAGACATGCGGCACGCGGCAAAAGAGGAACGTTTCGAAGATGCGATTAAAGCCCGCCGACAACTCTCCGCATTCGACCATATTCAGGATGTTTCGCTTATCAAAGATGAGAATTTGGAACAGAACCCCTCGACAAACTCGGGGCAATTCGCTTCGCAGAGAATTGAAGCATATGACACCGCGCATCTCTCTGGAACGAATGCAATTGGTGTAATGATTGTAGTCGAGAATAGCACCCCAGCCAAATCGGCATACCGAATCTTCCGCATCCGCGGTCCTAAAAAACATGTAGGACGTACTACGTCCTACATACAAAATGATGATATTGCATCGCTGAAAGAGATTCTCTCGCGGCGTCTAGGTCACCCTGAATGGCCCTTGCCAAAAGCGATTGTGGTGGATGGTGGCACTGCACATAAAAAAGCGGCAGAGTCGGTGCTCAAAGAAGTGGGTGTCGCCATATCAGTAGTGGCAGTCGTTAAAGATGGGCGGCACCGCCCACGTGAAATTATCGGCACACGACGCGCTGGCATAGATGAAACTGATGTAGTTCTAGCGAATGCCGAAGCACATCGCTTCTCGCTCGCCCGGCACCGCCACGCTCGTTCTCGTTTGGTATACTAAACGGTATGCAAACTATCGTCGGAGTCCTGCGGGGCGGGCCATCGCGCGAACACGTGGTCTCGCTGAAATCCGGCGCCGCGATACTCGCGAATCTTCCCGAAGAACGCTTTACGACGCGCGATGTGTATATTGATAAAAGAGGACAGTGGCACGACCGCGGTCGGCCGACGACGCCCGAGCGCGTCCTGCGACAGCTCGATGTTGTTCTCATCGGTCTGCATGGCGAATACGGTGAGGATGGGGAAGTGCAAAAACTCCTAGAACGCTTCGGAGTTCCATATACAGGTGCGGATTCCTTCGGCTCGTATCTCGCGATGCATAAGCTCATGGCGAAAATGTGCGCGAAAGAAGCTGGACTGCTCACGCCGGAGTTCCGTCATCTCGAGCGCGCTGCCGACAATGAGGTAGCGGCACACGAGATCATCCGCGCTTTCCATCAGCCGGTCGTCGTGAAGCCCGTCGGCTGGGGCTCCTCGGTCGGTATTTCTATCGTTGGCGGATATGCGCTGGTTCTCGCCGCTCTCGAACGGCTTTTCTCCGACGGTGCACCGAGCATTCTCGTTGAGGAATATATTCGTGGAAAGGAGGCGACTGCAGGCGTTGTTGAAAATCTGCGCGGCGAAGCGCTCTACGCGCTCCCCGTCGTCGAAATTATTCCTCCAAAAGATGATTTCTTCTCCTACGATGCGAAGTATTCCGGCGAATCGCGCGAAATCTGTCCCGGTCATTTCTCCCGCGTTGCTACCGAGGAATTGAAACGAGCGGCGATGGTGATGCACCGCGCGCTCGGCTTACGCCATTACTCGCGAAGCGACTTCATCGTCGCGCCGAAAGGCGTCTATTACCTCGAGACCAACACGCTCCCCGGGCTCACGTCCGAATCACTTCTGCCGAAATCTCTCGCCGCGGTCGGCGTGCCGTTCCCCGATTTTCTCTCCCATCTGGTCAATCTCGCGCTCGAGAGATAGCGGAGCTTTCGTCTGGCGCGGGAGTACTCGATGTTGGCTATTGTCTATGACGAATCTCGGCTCGATGTCGGAGACGTTCGATGTGGTCTTCGCAGTCGGGGGAAACCGTCTGGCTTCAAATTATCGCTCGGAAATGATACATTGATACCCAATGGGCCGTTAGCTCAGTTGGTAGAGCACCACATTTGCAATGTGGGGGTCGCAGGTTCGAATCCTGTACGGTCCACCCATCTTTTGTTATCCTTTTGTTATCCCGCCATAGTTCGCGCTCTTAGCTCAGTTGGTTAGAGCGTTCGCTTCACACGCGAAAGGTCAGGGGTTCGAATCCCTTAGAGCGCACACGGGAGAGATGGTCTGTGTCGGGCCGGAGTATGCCGGTAGTACGCACGCTTCGGGTGCGTGTAGACCGGGTTCAATTCCCGGCGGCCCGAACTTATAAAGACATTTTGTACATGTGGATAAATTGGTACTGCTTCTTACTGCATTTTGTGTATACTAGCAATGTGAGGCGACACTCATATGGATGAAGAAAACGTAATAAAAACACCCGGCGGGAACAAAGTTTGGTGCAAGGATGGCATCATTCACTACCTTATATCTGCGCCCGTGGATGAAAGTGAGGCGGTGCAGTTAAGAGATGAAGGATGGAAGTTTGTTGATGCAGGAGAAGCGCACCTCGTTAGTATAGATATACAGCAATCTACGCAATTTTCCTCGGCGGCGAGAAGAATATGGGTTGAATTTTTTAAACATCCAAAGATTTTTAGGGCAGCTATATTCGGTGGAAATGTGTTTGTGAGGACGCTTGCGTCGTTTGTTATTGCAGCTTCGTCGAGGAGAAATATGAAATTTTTCGCCACTGAGAAAGAGGCCCTCAAATGGCTTCATGTTTCCGTGGATCAGAATATTAGTACATAAATTCATTACAATAAAATGAAACAGCTTACTTGCAGAGATATCGGTGTTGATTGCGATGTGAAGTTTACCGGCGAGACCGAGGAGGACATTATGGCACAAGCGGCGGCGCACGCGGCTAACGAACACAATCTCCCCACAATTTCTCCGCACATCGACCAAAAGTGTCGTGCGGCGATTAAAGATATTCCAGAAACACCCGCAGTCGCCGCATAATTTTGGGTATTTTTCATGGCGCAATCCATTCTTGGCGGCGTTCTATCTTTTGTCGCAGAGGGTGTCATTATATTTGCTCCGGATGGGACAATTACTCTCATTAATCCACATGCGAGTCTACTGCTCGATTATACCAGCGATGACCTCATCGGCAAGCACATAGATGACGCACTAGCGCTCACATTTGATTTCAGTCCGCTCGAGTCGGAAGAACGCATCACCTACCAAATCTTCACCGCGAGAAAAGTATTTACAGTTCCGCCCGGCAAGGTCGCCCATCTAACATCATGGTCTGGAAATAACTTCCCTATATTTATCTCTGCACGCTCAATTAAGTTCGAGAACAGTGAAATTGGTCTGCTCGTATTCCGGGATATTTCTAACGAAAAAAAACTTGAGAATTATAAAACAAACACCGCAAAGCGACTTTCAGAACTTACCCCATTTTTACAACGGACTGCTGTAGGAAATTTTTCAGATACCCCGGAGATTTCTTACCAAGAAGATGAATTCACCGAACTATTTGTAGGTCTTCGTCTTATGATAGAAGATCTGCGTGAAGCGGATGTACAGCGCGAGCGAGAACAGGCAGAAAAGATCACTGTAGTAAAAAAGACGGAAGAGGAACGGAGGAAACTTGCAGAGGAATATTCAAAAAAGCTTGGAAAGCAGGTCGAAGAAAAAACGCGGGAAATCATCCAGTCGAAGGCTCATATCGAGACGATTATCGAAAATCTCACTGACGGTCTTCTCGAATATGATAACGATTTCACCCTACTTCGCATGAATCGCGCCGCAGAAATGCTTCTAGGAATTGATCGCGAGGAGGTGGTTGGGAAAGAAGTTCTCCCGAAAGATATCGATACGAAGAACCGGAAGAGCCTGATTGACGTCTCATATCCCGCACTAGCGTCTGCGACAAATAAGGTTAAACGTAACTTGACGAAATTCAATGCGGAAATAAACGAAATGACCATCTCCTATCCGCTTGAGCGCGAATTGCAAATTATCACGGTGCCAATTACCGATCAGACGACCAAAGAACAACAGGGGTTTATAAAACTCGTGCGCGATGTGACACGCGAGAAAAATATTGCAAGGAGCAAGAGCGAATTCATTTCAATTGCCGCGCATCAATTGCGCACACCGCTTTCAGCGGTCAAATGGACGCTCCACATGATTCTCAACGGCGACGAAGGACCCATTAATTCTTCGCAGTATGAGCTTCTGAGCAACGGCTACGAAACAAATGAGAAGATGATACAGCTGGTTAACGATCTCCTGAACGTCGCACGTATTGAAGAGGGCCGCTTCGGCTATGACTTCAAACAGAATGACATCATGAAAACTATTGAAGGTGTCGTCGAGTTGATGAAAATACCTGCTCGCGAGAGAGGCGTAGCAATCAGTATAACGATGCCGAAAGAAAATCCGCCACTGTTTGTGTTTGATGCAAATAAAGTAGCGCTCGCCCTTCAAAATTTGGTTGACAACTCGATCAAATATACATTAGCCGGCGGAAAAGTTTCAATAGAGATCAATATTCACGATGGATTTCTAGAGATACACGTGCGAGATACGGGCATTGGCATCCCGAAAGAACAGATGAATATGCTTTTCACTAAATTTTTCCGAGCAAATAACGCACTGCATATCCAAACAGGCGGTTCCGGCTTAGGACTCTATCTCGCAAAAAATGTGGCGGTGCGACACGGCGGATCGCTCCATGTCGAGTCACAAGAAGGAACCGGCTCGGTGTTCTCTTTTTCGCTTCCTTTAGATGCACAGCATATTCCAAAAGATGACGCTTTATTAGATGATGTATAATATAGCCATATGAGCAAAAAAATCTTTATTGTTGAAGATGATCAAACATTGCGGAATGTTTTGTTAGAAAAGTTCTCGAAGAGCGGCTACGCGGTTGAAGAAGCTGAAGATGGGGAGATTGCACTTCAGAAATTACGAGGTGGCCTGAAGCCAGATCTTATTCTTCTTGATGTTCTCATGCCCAAAAAAAACGGCATGGAAGTACTGAGAGAGATGAGTACGGATCCGGCCCTCAAGGACATCCCCGTCATTATTATTTCAAACTCCGGACAGCCGGTAGAAGTAGAACTTGCCAAAAAACTCGGTGCAAAAGATTTTCTTATCAAGGCCATTTTTGATCCTGCCGAAGTGCTAGAAAAGGTGCAGGCGCTATTGCAGGAGAATGGACACTCCAAGGCAACAGAAGAAGTGGCACAACTACCAATTATTGACCAAGATATGAAAGGGAAAGGAGTTTTGGTTGTCGAGGACGATAAATTTCTCCGCAATCTCTTCATCCACAAGCTTTTTTCCAGCGGGCTCAAGGTAGAAAGCGCCATCGATGCGAAAGGAGCTTTCGGAATCCTCGAAAACTGGAAACCAGATATCATTCTCCTCGATCTTATTCTTCCAGGTATTGATGGTTTCGAAATTCTCTCGCGACTTAAGAAGGATGAGCGTCTCGCCTCGATTCCGGTCATCATACTCTCGAACCTGGGAGAGAAGAAGGATATCGATCGTGCAATGAGTCTCGGCGCACAGGAATTCATGGTAAAGGTTAATTTCAACCTCGAAGAAATCATTTCGCACGTTCAGAGGGTATTGAGTAATGTACAGAAATAATTTATAATAAATGAAGATGCTTGAATGGGCCCGTAGCTCATCTGGTAGAGCGCGTCATTCGCATTGACGAGGCAAGCGGTTCAAGTCCGCTCGGGTCCACTGCTTCACTAAAGCCACGTAGTGCACGCACAAAATTTTTGTAGCCTAGGATTTATATAGAAAACCGCTAGGAGGGAACCGAAGAGATTGAATGCCAGATCACCCATCGTGTCGATATTGCTCGGTTGGGCGAGATAATTTATGTGGCGTGCAAAATCCAGTAAAGTCTCATGCGCTATATCGAGCAGGTACGCATCGCGGAAACACTCACCTATTTCCCACAGGACGGCGATGAGCGTGATACTCGCCACTAATACGAGTCCTGTTTCCCAATAGGAAGTGCTTAGGATCGAATATTGAGGAAATTTCCGGCATACCCATACAATAGCCAATACCGCCGCAAACCCGAATAAGAAATGTTCGATAGCATCATAGCCGAAGAATCCTGAGTCGCATCCCAGATACGAATAGCACGCCGAATTCAGTGCCCCGTCGAAAAACTCCCCGAACGCCGTTACCGCGATCCACACAGCCGCCGTGGCGGTGGCAAAAATGCCAGTGCGCGAATAGATGGTATTAACGAATTGAATAGTTTGAAAAGCGGTTATCAGACTGGAATCTGTTTTTAATCGCAATCCCCGTCAACAGCCATAATCCTCCCAATATATATCCGGCGATAACGTCACTGGAGAAGTGAACACCAAGATAGAGTCTGCTGAATCCTATAACAAGAATCACTATTATAGCGATGGTCACTAGCATTTTCGTTTTTTTCGGATAGAGTTCGCATAGGATAAGGGCAATAAAGCCATAGAGAGCCATCGCCATTACGGAATGTCCGCTCGGAAAAGAGAACGAGGATTCGGCAATAGACGGAATAAGGCCGCCCGGCCGGGCTCGCCCGATGATAATTTTTATAAGATAATCCGAAGCAATAGCTCCGATAAACATAACAGCCAGACCAAGCAGGTACGACTTATTAATTTTAAAGAATAAAATCGCAACACTCACGAGCCCTGCTAGTATAAGAGCGACGAAGGTACTCCCAAAAAAAGTTATCCAACTAAATATAATTAGCAGAAAAGGAGTGCGGATAGAAAGGAGCAAATTCTCAAACCAGATGTCAATGCTGTATACAAAACTATGCGCAGTCAGTACCTCTCTCGTAAAGAAAGCGAGAAGCAGGATCAACGCGACTGAACCGAATAACCACCATCTGTTCAAACTTTGCTTCAACATAAGTTAAGTATAGTATACAATCCTACGGATCTATGAATTGAGTATCAATCGAACAGAGATATGAGATAGGTGTCGATGGTGCGCTGGTCCATCGTATAAAAATACGTATTCGAATTATTGAGATCGGTCGCGAGCTTCACACCGACGAAGCGCCAATGCCATGGCTCGAAGATGTAATAGCTGTTGTCTTTCGGATATGAGATGACGAATCCATAGCGATACGCGTTGGCGATAACCCACGCATAAGCCGATGTAGTCTCAAATCCGGCGAGCTTACCATCTAATCCGGTCGTGATTAGGTCAACAGTGGTGCCGAGCTGGTGTTCAGAATAACCTTGGTCCGCAGAGAATTGGTTCGCGGTGCCAGCGCCATAGATGACCGTATATTGTCCCTTGAGTGCTTGCTGGGTAGCGAATGAACGGTATGCCGATTCGACATACAGTGCGATACCGTCTATTTTTGCTTGGTCTAGCATTTTCTGTACATAATGGAGGACTTCCGGGATTATTTGGAGTTGTGCCTTTTCGGAATATTTATATGCAAGAGGAATCTCGACGAGCCGCGCGGGCGCATATGTATCACTAAGGAAAAAAATCTTTGAATACTTTGCAAGGAGCTCAGGATCGATCTTACTCAGCTTCTGCAGGTCAGTCACAGTATCGGTAATCGAGCCGACTTGATTTTTGACTCCACCCAACTGCACCTGAATATTTTTCGTTTCTTGATTGAGCGCATTCCCGAATGACGTGGTTGCTTCAGCCAGATTGTTCTGCAGAAGCTCAGTGATTGACGCAAGTCGTTCGTCAATTTTTGTATCAAGTCGCGCGATCCGTTTTGAAAGAATAGCGAAGCGTGTGTAGCCATACCATGACAGAACGCCGATGAGAATGATGACTGCAGTACCTCCGGCAACAATGAACCACTGCCCGCGCGACATATGCTTTAAAAAGACCCTATTCTTCAATGACATCCCTCCAGTATATCCTGATTGGTATTAATAAAAAAACCGTAAATAACAAAAATGCCACAATGTGTATAGTTCATATATACGCCATCAACATTCCAGTAATTCCGACCAGTATGAGATATATTGTGCAGGGAACAAAAACCCCCTTGAGAATCTGCCGTTCGCGATTTTTTACGCCGATTACCGCTTCACCCGCCAACATATCAGTAAGAGCTATCATGTTGCCTGCCGACGCCCCGACGACGCCCAGCGACAATAACATGCTAACGTTGAAACCAAGCGCTTGTCCCACAGTATTGAAAAAATTTCCGAACATGATGTTTGAAATCGTCGCAAAAAAGCGTTTGCAATCGAAGATGAAAAAATTCTCTTCCCGCTTTTCCAAATGAACATGGTCACCAAACCTGCGAATATAAAGGCGAATCCAGGATTAAATAGATTAAACACATGTGGTGTTATGAAAGAGAAAGAAATGCCGATACTCCCCAAAGCCAAAGAGACATCAAACCTAGCAAATCCAGTTCGGATCGGCGTTCCTGCGGCTCCAAAAACTACAGAGGCGCTGTTGCCTAAAAGCGCTATCACCAAAGCGCTGATTACCGGCAGGCCCAGGCCCACAAGAAGCGGAGCGACAACGGCAACCGGAGTTCCAAATCCAGCTGTCCATTCTATGAAGTTTTCAAAAAACCAAGCCAATATGATTATCTGTATCCGATAATCTCTTGAAAAGTGCTCGAGATAATAGGAAACGTTTTTAATCACCTCCAACTCCTGTATGATCTTCAAGAAAAAAATAGCCCCGAAAATAATGATAAAAATATCAAAAGCAACGAAAAATCCATTAGCGTAAGAAATAAAAAGCACATCCGGCACTATGTGCCAATAGAAAGTCGCCAGAAGCGTAAATACAACGAGCGTGACGAAAGCGTTCTTGTATTTTAACCCATACTTGGTGGTATCATATTCGTATGAGAAACAATTTAGCGGAGAAGCTACAAGAGCCATACAAGAATGAGAAGAGAAAAGAGGGGAAATCGGCCGATATTGTCGATCTAGAAGCCTGGCGGCAGAAGTCCGAAAAGAAGAAGGAGCACGAAACATGGCCGGTTACCTTCGACGTGGCAGGCGACCTGCACGGCCTCCCTGAAGGTATTTCAAGGAAGGACATTATTGTTTTTCAAGGGAGTGACGGGAAATGGTATGCCCAGAATCCCTCCACCGAGCTTCTTGAAGAAATACGATTATGGAGGACGGATTGGCTGGATGTTGAACGGTGATTGACGTTAAATTTGCCCAGTCTCGTTCTAACTAATCTGTAGAATTAATTACGGCTGTCCTAATTCTGTCCCAACGGATATACCGTGATCTTTCGCGGCATCAACAACAGATATGCCGTCGTTCTTGATGCGACTGATAATCTGCGCCTTCATGAAATGATTAAGTACAACGGCTGGAAAGTGTATTTTATTTTTGATACAATGCGTTTAAATGAAAGAAACAGATGGACAACTCGTTTCTGATTATTTAGAGGGAGACGAGAAAGCTCTCGGTTTTCTCATTGAACGATACTTGAAAGATGTATACAACTTTGCTTTCAAGCTAACTGGCGACCTTCAAGCGGCCGAAGATATAGCACAAGATTCTTTTATAAAGGCGTGGAAGCATATACGCAGGTATCATCAAGGTGGAAGGTACCCATTTCCCTAGACACATTCTCCATGCTCCAAAGGACAGCCCGGCTGGCTCATTGATTGTTTGATATTCAGGCCCTGGCAGATGGTTGAATAATCAGCTGAAGCATATTCGCTGCCATGAT